>NZ_JBSFUU010000001.1:235201-291174 GCF_053591955.1 Streptomyces sp. NPDC002845
ACCCCCCGCTCCACCCCCACCCCGCGCAGCATCCCCGGGGGGGGGTCGCCCCCCGGGGGGGGGGGGGGGGCCGCGGCCCCCCCCCACCCCGTCGTCAGCGGTGCGTCGGCCCCTTGTATGCCGTAGGGGCGCTACGCGCGTAGACGACCCCCTTCCCCAGGAGAGTGCGCCATCAACGCGTCCAGCAGCCCTCCGGCCGATGCGGCGGGCGGTCAGGTGACCGCAGTCGAACTCGCCGGCATCACCAAGCGATTCCCGGGCGTCGTGGCCAACCACGACATCCACCTCAGCGTCCACAAGGGCACCGTGCACGCCCTCGTCGGCGAGAACGGCGCCGGCAAGTCGACCCTGATGAAGATCCTCTACGGCATGCAGAAGCCGGACGAGGGCACCATCGCGGTCGACGGCGAGCAGGTCACCTTCCACAGCCCCGCCGACGCCATCGCCCGCGGCATCGGCATGGTGCACCAGCACTTCATGCTCGCCGACAACCTCACGGTGCTGGAGAACGTGGTGCTGGGCAGCGAGAAGCTGTACGGCATCGGCGCCCGCGCCCGCCGCAAGATCAACGAGATCTCCGAGCGGTACGGCCTCGGCGTGCGCCCCGAAGCCCTGGTCGAGGAACTCGGCGTCGCCGCCCGCCAGCGCGTGGAGATCCTCAAGGTCCTCTACCGCGGCGCCCGCATCCTGATCCTGGACGAGCCGACCGCGGTCCTGGTGCCGCAGGAGGTCGACGCGCTCTTCGCCAACCTGCGCGAGCTGAGGTCCGAGGGCCTGTCGGTCATCTTCATCTCCCACAAGCTGGGCGAGGTCCTCTCGGTCGCCGACGAGATCACCGTCATCCGCCGCGGCACGACCGTCGGCACGGCCGTCCCCGCCGAGACCACCTCCCGCCAGCTCGCCGAGATGATGGTCGGCAGCGAACTGCCCACCCCCGAGACCGCCGAGTCCACGGTCACCGACCGCCCCGTCATCACGGTCGAGGACCTGCGCCTGGAGGCGGCCAGCGGCAAGGCCCTCCTCGACGACATCAGCTTCACCATCCACGCGGGCGAGGTCCTGGGCCTGGCCGGCGTCGAGGGCAACGGCCAGACCGAACTCGTCGACGCGCTCGTCGGCCTCAAGCACGCCGACTCCGGCACCATCGCGCTGGAGGGCGAGGAGATCACCGCCTGGGCCACCCGCAAGCGCCGCGAACAGGGCGTCGGCTACATCCCCGAGGACCGCCACCGCCACGGCCTGCTTCTGGAGGCCCCCCTCTGGGAGAACCGTATCCTCGGCCACGTCACCGAGAAGCCCAACGCCAAGGGCATCTGGATCGACCCCAAGGCCGCCCAGGAGGACACGCGCCGCATCGTCGAGGCGTACGACGTCCGCACCCCCGGCATCGACGTCACCGCCGCCTCCCTCTCCGGCGGCAACCAGCAGAAGCTGATCGTCGGCCGCGAGATGAGCCACAAGCCGAAGTTCCTGATCGCCGCCCACCCCACCCGCGGTGTGGACGTCGGCGCGCAGGCCGCCATCTGGGACCACATCCGCGAGGCCCGCCGCGAGGGCCTGGCCGTCCTGCTGATCTCCGCCGACCTCGACGAGCTGATCGGCCTGTCCGACACGCTCCGGGTGATCTACAACGGCAAGCTGGTCGCGGACGCCGACCCGGCCACCATCACCCCCGAGGAACTCGGCTCGGCCATGACCGGTGCCGCCTCCGGTCACCTGGAGCACGAAGAGACCCCCGAAGACGCCCCTGAGTCTCCTGAGTCCGGCGAAGACGAGGCCCGCTGATGAAGAAGTTCGACAAGGAGCGCGCGCTCCTCGCGGTGGCCGGGCCGGTCATCGCGCTGGCCGTGGCCTTCGCCCTGACCTCGGTCGTGCTGATCGCCTCGGGCAAGAGCCCGGTCGAGCCGTACGCGATCATGTTCGAGCAGGCCACGTTCTCCGACGTCCAGGTGCTGATCATCAACCAGGCGTCGATGTACTACATCGCGGCGCTCGCGGTGGCCATCGGCTTCAGGATGAACCTGTTCAACATCGGCGTCGACGGCCAGTACCAGCTCGCCGCCATGACGGCCGCCATCGTCGGCGCCCACGCCGACCTGCCCGCCGTCCTCCAGATCCCGCTGCTGCTCCTGACCGCCGTCTGCACGGGCGCGTTCTGGTCCGGCATCGCCGGTGTCCTCAAGGTCACCCGCGGGGTCAGCGAAGTCGTCGCGACGATCATGCTCAACGCGATCGCCACCTCCGTCATCGCCTACCTGTGGCTGCCCGACGTCTTCGGCGTCAAGGTCGGCAACAACAACACCACCGGCGAGATGGCCGAGTCCGGCTGGGTGCCCGGCTTCGACCTGGGCGACGCCGGTGAGATCTACGGCCTCGTCGTCCTCGCCGCGCTGCTCGGCATCGGCTACTGGGTCGTCCTCAACCGCACCCGCTTCGGCTTCGACCTGCGCGCCTCGGGCGCCTCGCAGACCGCCGCCGCGGCCAGCGGTGTCGACCCCAAGCGCATGGTCCTCATGGCCATGCTGGTCTCCGGCGGCATCGCCGGCCTCGCGGGCCTGCCGATCCTGCTCGGCGACACCCACACGTACAGCCTGAACTTCCCCACCGGCATCGGCTTCCTCGGCATCGGCATCGCCCTGCTCGGCCGCAACAACCCCACCGGCATCGCCTTCGCGGCCCTGCTGTGGGCCTGGCTCGACAAGGCGTCCCCCGAGCTGGACTTCCATGACTACGACAAGGAAATCGCGGTCATCATGCAGGGCCTGATCGTGCTCGCGGTCGTCGTCTCGTACGAGGCCGTACGCGAATGGGGTCTGCGCCGCCAGCAGCGCCTCGTCGGCGCCGAACTCGCCGCGGGCCACGTCCTCGGCCACTCCGCCGACAACAACACCCAGAAGGAGGTGGCTGGCCGATGACCACCGCGACCGACATCAACCAGCCCACGCTGCAGCCCGCCGCCCCGGTCGGCCGCAGGCTGACGCTCCCCGTCCTCCTGCTGATCATCGCCGGCGCCCTGGCGCTGACCTCGATCGTCCGCATCATCACCGGCGCCGACGGCATCACCAACGTCAGCCAGATGTCCACCGCGCTCCAGCTCGCCGTCCCGATCGGCCTCGCCGGCCTCGGCGGTCTGTGGGCCGAGCGCGCGGGCGTCGTCAACATCGGCCTCGAAGGCATGATGATCCTCGGCACCTGGTTCGGCGCCTGGGCCGGCTTCCAGTGGGGCCCGTGGACCGGCGTCCTGGTCGGCATCCTCGGCGGCGCGCTCGGCGGTCTGCTGCACGCCTTCGTCACCGTCACCTTCAACGTCAACCACATCGTCTCCGGTGTGGCCATCAACATCCTCGCCCTCGGCGCCACCCGCTACCTCGCCCCCCTCGCCTTCGAGGGCCACACCGGCGGCTCGGCCAAGCAGTCCCCGCCGGTGGAGTCCCTCGGCCACTTCACGGTGCCAGGGCTCTCCGACGGGCTCCGAGATCTCAACGACAAGGGCTGGTTCTTCGTCTCGGACATCGCCGGGCTCCTCGGCGGTCTGGTCACCAACGTCTCCTGGCTGACCCTGATCGCCATCGCGCTGATCCCCGCCAGCTGGTGGATCCTGTGGCGCACCCCCTTCGGCCTGCGCCTGCGCTCCTGCGGCGAGAACCCGGTCGCGGCCGAGTCGCTCGGCGTCAACGTCTACAAGTACAAGTACCTCGCCGTGATCATCTCGGGCGGCCTGGCCGGTCTGGGCGGCGTCTTCCTGTCCATCGTCGCGAACCCCTTCTACCTGGAGGGCCAGGTCAGCGGCCGCGGCTACATCGGTCTCGCCGCGATGATCTTCGGCAACTGGATGCCCGGCGGACTCGCCATCGGCGCGGGCCTGTTCGGCTACACCGACAGCCTCAACCTGCGCGGCGGCTCCGAGAACGTCCACGCGCTGCTGCTGCTCGGCTCCCTCCTGCTCGTCATCGGCGCCGTCTGGCTGGTGATCCAGAAGAAGTACGTCCCGGCCGTGATCACCGTCGTCATCGGTGCCCTGATGTTCGCCTGGTACGCCGGCACCGACGAGGTCCCGAACCAGGTCGTCTCCGCCACGCCGTACGTCATCACACTGATCGTCCTCGCCCTGTCGGCCCAGCGCCTGCGGATGCCGAGGGCGAACGGCATGCCGTACCGGAAGGGACAGGGCAAGTGACCTCGGCGGCCTTCATGACGGCCGACTGGGACAAGCTGCGTACGGTGGCCCGGGACGCCATGTCCCGGGCGTACGCCCCGTACTCCAGCTACCCGGTCGGCGTCGCGGCCCTGGTCGACGACGGGCGGATCGTCTCCGGCTGCAACGTCGAGAACGCCTCGTACGGCCTCAGCCTGTGTGCCGAGTGCGGTCTCGTCTCGGAGTTGCAGAACACCGGGGGCGGCCGGCTGACGCACTTCACCTGCGTCGACGGCAAGGGCGACATCCTCGTCCCGTGCGGCCGCTGCCGCCAGCTGCTGTACGAGTTCGGCGGCCCCGGCCTGCTGCTGGAGACACCGGAGGGCATCCTGCCGCTGTCGGAGATGCTGCCCCAGGCCTTCGGACCGGCGCATCTCACCCAGTAACTCTCCTGCGGTCCCTCTGAGTTGCTCAGGGGGGCCGTACTTTTCGCACTTCCCGGAAGGAACGCCATGACGCTCTTGTCGACGGATGCCATCTCCGTCATCCGCACCAAGCGGGACCGCGGTGAGCTCAGTGACGAGCAGATCGACTGGGTCATCGACGCGTACACCCGCGGCGAGGTCGCCGACGAGCAGATGTCCGCGCTCGCGATGGCCATCCTGCTCAACGGCATGAACCGCCAGGAGATCGCCCGCTGGACGGCGGCGATGATCGCGTCGGGCGAGCGGATGGACTTCTCCTCCCTGTCCCGTCCGACGGCCGACAAGCACTCCACGGGCGGCGTCGGCGACAAGATCACGCTGCCGCTGGCCCCGCTGGTGGCCGCCTGCGGCGCGGCGGTCCCGCAGCTGTCGGGCCGGGGCCTCGGCCACACCGGCGGCACCCTGGACAAGCTGGAGTCGATCCCGGGCTGGCGCGCGCTGCTCTCGAACGAGGAGATGCTGTCGGTCCTGGACGGCACCGGCGCGGTGATCTGCGCGGCGGGCGACGGCCTGGCCCCCGCGGACAAGAAGCTGTACGCACTCCGTGACGTCACGGGAACGGTCGAGGCGATCCCCCTGATCGCCTCCTCGATCATGTCCAAGAAGATCGCGGAGGGCACGGGCTCGCTGGTCCTGGACGTGAAGGTGGGCACGGGCGCCTTCATGAAGACCCTGGACGACGCGCGGGAGCTGGCGTCGACGATGGTGGGCTTGGGCACGGACCACGGCGTGAAGACGGTCGCGCTCCTGACGGACATGTCGACCCCCCTGGGCCTGACGGCGGGCAACGCGCTGGAGGTACGGGAGTCGGTGGAGGTCCTCGCGGGCGGCGGCCCCTCGGACGTCGTCGAACTGACCCTGGCCCTGGCCCGCGAAATGCTGGACGCGGCGGGCGTGAAGGACGCGGACCCGGCGAAGGCCCTGGCCGACGGCTCGGCGATGGACGTCTGGCGCCGCATGATCGCCGCGCAGGGCGGCGACCCGGACGCGGAACTCCCCGTGGCGCGGGAGCAGCACGTGGTGAAGGCCCCGTCGTCCGGTGTCCTCACCCGCCTCGACGCGTACGGCATCGGCGTCGCCGCCTGGCGCCTGGGCGCCGGCCGCGCCCGCAAGGAGGACCCGGTCCAGGCGGGCGCGGGTGTCGAACTGCACGCCAAGCCGGGCGACAGGGTGACCGAGGGCCAGCCCCTGCTGACCCTCCACACGGACACGCCGGAGCGGTTCGCGTATGCGCTTCAAGCGGTGGAGGGGGCGTACGACATCGGGGCGGCGGGTACGGCGTTCACAGCGTCGCCAGTGGTGCTGGAGCGTATTGCCTGAGCTGGGCCCGCGGCCGGAGCCGCTGATGCCGAGGCTTCTTTCGGGTGAACGGGATCGGTGGACCGTCGCCGGTCCCGTTCGGCATGCTGGGATCGGTGACGCACCGATTGGAGACCGCCATGAGCGCACTCACCGTCGACCACACGCCGGCCAGTGGCCACGAGTGGGACGACCTCGTCCGGATCTGGCAGGAGACGGACGCCCCCGAGGGCTGCAAGGTGGAGATCATCGAGGGGATCGTCACCGTGGCACCACCGCCGTCCATTGCCCACAACGACATTGCCGACCTCGTCCAGCGCCGCCTCTACCAGGTCATCCCCGAGGATTGGGGCATCTACCAGACGCTCGGCACGGCTGTTCCGTCTCGTGCCGGGCTCTACATCCCTGACCTTGCTGTAGCCCCGAGGGGAGTGTTGTACGCCGAGGGGGAGGGCAACTACATCCCCGCAGCCGCCGCCGAGCTCGTCGTGGAGATCACCTCGAAGTCCAACGCGAGCAACGACCGGATCAAGAAGGCCGCGGGTTATGCGCAGGCGGGAGTGCCGCTGTACCTGCTCATCGACGGCTGGGCCCCCGGTGGTCCCACCGTGACGCTCTACGGTGAGCCGAAGGGCGACGTGTACCGCGTGCTGCGCGCAGGCAAGTTCGGTGACGCGATCGAACTTCCCGAGCCCTTCGGCTTCACGCTGGACACCAGTGTGTTCCCGGCCAAGTAGGAGGAGGCAGCCGACACCCACGGCGATCGGAAAGCCAAGGCTGCCAGGGCCGTCCGATGAGTTACGCCTCTCCGCCCGGTCTACCGATCGTGGACGCAACGACACCCGCCGTACTCGTACTCGTATTGCCGGGACCCGTCACCAAGGACGAGGTACCCCGGCTCTGTGACGAGGTGCGCGCGCAGCTGGAAGGGGCCGGGGGCGGCGTCGTGGTGTGCGACGTCGCCGGGATCGGGCCGCCGGGGCTGGGGGCCGTCGACGTCCTGGCCCGGCTCCAGCTCGCCGCCCGCCGGGCCGGGGGCCGCATCCGGCTGCGGGACCCTGACCCGGCACTGCGCGCGCTACTCGGCCTCGTCGGGCTCAGCTTCGAGGTGGAGGGGCAGCCCGAAGAGGGGGAACCAGCGGGCGGTGTCGAGGAAGCAGTGGAATCCGGTGATACGGCCCTCTGAGATCTCCAGTGCCTGGATGGCCCACGGGGCGTAGCCGCCCTTCTCCGGGTCCGGCTTGTACTGCGCGAAGCCCGGGAGGCCGTTGACGGACACGGGCACCAGCCGGGAGCCCGCGCAGGGCGCGCCCAGGGTCGTCATGAAGCCCGTGATGTCCAGCGTGCCCGTCAGCCACAGGTCGAACGGCGGCATCGTCATGACCGCGTCCTCGTGCAGCAGGGCCGTCAGCGCCGTCATGTCGTACCCCTCGAAGGCGGAGACATAGCGGTCCAGGAGCTTCTGCTGCTCCTCGTCCAGCGGATCGGAGACGGCGGCCTCCGCGCCGTGCCCGTTGCTCTCCGCGAGGGTGGCCCGGGCTCGCTGAAGCGCGCTGTTGACCGAGGCGACGGAGGTGTCGAGCAGCTCGGCGACCTCGCTCGCCTTCCAGGCCAGCACCTCGCGCAGGATGAGCACCGCGCGCTGTTTGGCGGGCAGTTGCTGCAGGGCGGCGACGAAGGCCAGCCGCACGGATTCCTTCGCCACGGCCGCCTCCGCCGGGTCGCTGGTCGTCGGGAGCACGCGGTCGTCGGGGACCGGCTCCAGCCAGGTGTTGTCCGGGCGGGGCGCGAGGGCCGCCTGGGCGAGCGGTGTCGAGTCGGTGAGGTCCATGGGGCGGGCCCGCTTGTTGCCCGCCGTCAGCATGTCCAGACACACATTGGTGGCGATCCGGTAGAGCCAGGACCGAAGCGAGGACCGCCCCTCGAACTTCTCGTAATTCCGCCAGGCCCGCACCATCGTGTCCTGCACCGCGTCCTCGGCCTCGAAGGACGAGCCGAGCATCCGGTAGCAGTACCCCGTCAGCTCGACCCGGTGCTTCTCCAGCCTGACGTCCAGGTCCGCCGTCGTCGCCGTTCCGCTGCCCATCGTGCACCCACCCCTGTGGCCGTACCCATCACGCGCCTTCCGCGCCCAGCCCTTCGGACGCTACCGCAGCCCACTGACAACGGCGCCTGGAGTGGGGAAAGGCGCAGGTCAGGGTTGTGGTGGCGTTGCCGTGGGATCGGCCTTGCGGCCTCCTCCTCAAGCCGCGTCTTCGAGGCGCAGGAGCAGCAGGTCGAACTCGGGGCCGTCGGGGGTGTTGCGGTACGGGCCCGCGTACTCGTAGCCGAGGCGTGCGTACAGGTCGTGGCCGCGCTGGTTGGAGGGCAGCGCGAGCAGCGAGGACCACGTCGGGTTGACGGCCCTGAGTAGCGCGGTGTGGAGCCGGGTACCGATGCCCCGGGACTGCCAAGGTGGGCGCACGGCCAGTTCGCACAGCCCCATCAGGCGCTCCGTACGGGCGCCCTCGGGCACCTGGTCGATCAGGCCGGGACCGAACCAGTATTCAGGACTGCACGGAAATCCGTACCCGAAGCCGACGGCACTGCCGTCCACGTACGCCACGGTCAA
This sequence comes from Streptomyces sp. NPDC002845, assembly GCF_053591955.1. Classification (NCBI taxonomy): domain Bacteria; kingdom Bacillati; phylum Actinomycetota; class Actinomycetes; order Kitasatosporales; family Streptomycetaceae; genus Streptomyces; species Streptomyces sp. NPDC002845. The sequence continues at coordinate 243,732 of NZ_JBSFUU010000001.1, forward strand.
AGCGAAACCGGGGTGCTTGAGGTGACTCCCGATCTGGCGGTGGAGCGCGGGCACGGACAAGCCCATCGCCTCGGCGCCAGGGTTGTCGACCAACTCGGGGTGGGCATCGGCCCAGATGTCGGCGAGGACATCGACCATCGGCACGACCTCGCCGGGCCCATAGGTGCGGATTACCGCGTCGGTGCGGGTGCTCGGGGTGGTCACTGTCTCCTCCTCAGCCGATGCGAGTTATGTCGAGCACCATGGCGTCGTAGCGGGGCGAGTCCTCGAAGGGCTGCATCTGGCCGACCTTCCGGTAGCCCCAGCTCTCGTACAGGGCGCGGACCTTGGGACGCTGGCTGTCCACCAGCAGCGAAGCACGTGTTTCCGTCCGCAGCCTCATCAGCTCATCATGGATGCCGCGGGCGATGCCCTTCCCGCGCCACGGCGTCCGCACCATGATCTCGCACAGGCCGAAAGTGCCCTCCACGCCGTACTCCCGGGTCGACGGGGTGCAGGACCTCATGCCACTCGCGGACGCTGTCCAGCCGCCCGTACGCGTAGCCCACCGTCTCGCCGTCGATCTCGCCGATGACACAGGCCCAGCTCGGTCCCGAGGCGTGACCAGACAGCCGTTCCTCGAATCGCTCCACGGAGTGGAACGGGTCGTGGGCGGCGTTCTTGGCATAGACCTCGGCGTACACGTCCACGAGTAGGGAGCGGATCTGCGGCAGGTGTTCGCGCCTGTAGTAGCTGAGCGTGAGCACTTCCGCCGTCATGGTGCCGCCTCCCGGTAGTGGTCTGCAAAGTCTGCGGTACCCCTTGGCCCGCAGTTGAGAACGTCGCGGTGGAACTGTGCCAGATGCGCGCTCCACCGGGGGCTGCGTACCTCAGGGAGCAACGCGAGAGCGTCGTGTCCGGACGCGAGAGCCGCGTCGGCCTCGCCGGAGGAAAGGAGGTTGCGGGCGAGGCTGATGTGGGTGGCGACCGCCTCGGGGGCGTACTCCTGCACTCACCGCTGGCCCAGCCGCGTGATCTCGTCGTAGGCCGGGCCAGCGTGCGGTACTCATGATTGTGGCCCGCTCCAACTCTCCTGGATGCTGTTGGCGAATCCAGTGCGGGTGGGGGCTGTCGCGGAAGCGTGAACACTTCGGCCCGAAGTGTTCACGCTTCCGAGTCGGGCACCGCCACACATGGTCCACTCGTCGGTCCGCCCACGCCACAGGCCGGACTTCGCCAACAGCGTCCAACTCTCCTGGAGCGGGCCGCAGTCGTGCGTACGAGGTCAGGCGTCGAAGTGTCCGTCCCGTATGCCGGTGATGAAGGACTCGAAGGCCGAGGACGGCATCAGCAGGGCCGGTCCGTTGGGGTTTTTGGAGTCGCGCACGGCGACTGTGCCGTCGAGGCCGGCGGTCTCGACGCAGTTGCCGCCGTTGTTGCTGTAGGAGGACTTGGTCCAGTCCGCGCCCTCCAGTTCGGATGCCAGGACCGTGGCGGGCTGAGTGTTCATTCTGTGATCTCTCGCGATAGCTGGTGCAGGAACTTCGGAGTGTCCCGAGGGGGAAGCGCGTTCGACACCATGGCGTCGAACATCCGGCTGAACCGGTCGACTTCGCGGGGCTTGTCCGTGACGGCGACGGTGCGCATCGCCGTGTCACTCTGGATGGTCGTCGGCAGCCCATCGCCCAAGATCATGATGTTCACGTCGTGGAGCGCCACGTAGCCACGCTCCCCTTGAGGGAGTACTTGGAGCGTGACGTTCTCCTGGTCCGCGAGCCTGGCGAGTTCGTCGTACTGCTCGCGCATCACGTCCGTGTCGCCGACGGGGTAGCGCAGGGCCGGTTCGTTGAGGATCGCCCATAGCTTCAGGGGGTCGTCGTCTCGTGTCAGTGCCTCCTTTCTCCTCATGCGCAGGTGCACGCTCTGCCGCATGAACTCCGTCGTCGTCTCGTCGATGGGCTTATGCACCTCGTGTACGGCCTTCGCGTACGCCTCGCTCTGCAGCAGCCCCGGAATGACGGACGGATGGAAGGCACGGATCTCCCGCGCTGCCGCCTCGATGCCGAGAAACCGGGGCATGCCCGAGAGCATGTTCGTGCTGCCGTCCGCCCACCATTCCCGGCTGGACGCCTCGCGTTGGAGGGCGACGAGCCGGTCCACGTGGTCGTCGTCCGCGATGCCGTAGCGCTCCAACAGCTCGCGCAAGTGACTGGCCTGCCGGAAAGACTTCCACCCGGTCTCGACCCGCTGAAGTGTGCTCTCGTCGACGCTCAGCCCGTCCACCGCCTGCGCGATGGTGAGGCCTGCTTCCTTGCGCAGCTGCCGCAGCTCGTGACCGAGCCCAATGCGCCTGGCCGTTGGCTGGGGTCTTGCGGCCATGTGCCCTCCCGTTCCGGCGATGCGAGCGCCGACGTCTGCCTTGTAATCAGCGTGGCATCCGATGTGCTCGCAGCGGAAGCCATGCGCACGCTTCAGCATATGCCGATTCATCAACTAAGGCTGATTCCCAGCAGATTCAATTGCGGATTCCGCGACTGAGGCGGGACGGTGGTGACACAGGCCCGGTGACACAAGGACGTCCCGAGGCATGGACCGACGCACGTAAAAACCCCGGCGGTGCGTGAACACCCCGGGGCGTGACCGACTGGAATGGAGTCGACAGTGACCCTTGTACCACGCCTGCTCGAATGGGTGAGAACACTCCTGTTCGGGCCGCCCGTATCCGGCCGCCCCGCCTCCAGCGCGGCCCCGGAGACTGGCCGCAGCTTGTCGGTGCGCTGCCCGTCGCCGCAGTACTGGGGCATCGTCCTCGGCCAGGCCCGCCGCCGCAGGGCGCCGCACCTGTGGCCGCCCGCTGTCGAGGACAACCCTGTTGTCGGCCTCGTGCGCCTCTACGTGCCGCCGCCGGAGGAGTGCACGCACCCGATGTCCATCTCGGCAGGGGAGGCGCGGTGACGATGACCGTCTACGAGCCGCGCCTCGGCGACACCGTCGAGGACACCGGCCGCAAGAAGGTCGGCAGGGTCATGGGGTTCGAGGGGCCGTACGTGCAGTTGCGGCCGGTCGGCGGAGGCCGCGAGTGGGACGCGAGGCCGGAGAAGCTGCGGCAGGTCACGCTCGCCGAGGCGATCAGCGCGGGCGTGGCCGTGGTCAACGCGCGGTCCCGAGGGGAGATGCCGTGACGGTGGACGACTCTCTGCCCGTTGACGTCGAGACGATGCGCGCCACTGCGGCCCGCCTGCTCGCGGACGACGCCGAGCCGCTCTCTGCGGGTGAGCTGGAGACGCTGACGCTCACGCTGCGGGGGCACCTGGAGCTGCTCATCCCCGAAGCCGAGCGAGCCGCGAAGGAGGTGCCCGACGACGCCCCCGGTATGGCGGTCCCGGTCGCAGGTGCGCTCGTGTTCGGGGCAGAGGCCCGCAGGGAACTGGACCTCCCGCCCCACCCCGCACTGGACGTCGCCACCAGGTACGCGCGCAGACTCGCCCGCTCCGTGAACACCCTCTGCGACCACCTGGAACAGCTGGGCGGTGAGCGGCCGTGACCGCGACCCTGCACGTGTGCCGCCACTGCGACGGCCGGACCACCCGAGCAGGCTTCGGGAAGGCCGGTGGCGGACAAGCCGGGCAACTCAGGGCCTGGCCGGGAGGTGTGGGCGCACCACGAGCACGCGCACCTCGCCACGCCGGACCCGCGTCCGCTCGCCGTGCTCACCCGTCCGCCCTCGTCCTCGCCGTGGTGCCGACGATGACGATCGACTGACGCGCCCCACGGCGACCGTATGGCAGTCAGGTCGCACTGCAAGACGCCCCTCCGGCCGGGAACGGAAACCCGGCCGGAGGCGCGCACACCTCAGTGCGCCCCCACCAGCCCCCGCTGAGCCCGAGCCGCCCGCGACCCCACCACCGTGACCCCCACAACCCCGGCCACCGCCAGCATCCCCAGCCCGACCGTCCCGCCCCAACCTCCGGCATGGAACGCCACCGCCCCCAACGTGCTGCCCACACTGGACCCCACGTAATACGCGGACTGGTACAGCGCGGAGGCCTGCGCCCGCCCCCGCGTGGCCGTGTGGCTCACCGCCGACGAGGCGACCGCGTGCCCCGCGAAGAAGCCCGCCGTGATCAGGACCAGCCCCAGCAGGACCAGCGGCAGCGAGTCCGTGAGCGACACGACCAGCCCCGTCGTCGTCGTACCGCCCGCCAGGTACAGCGCGCCCCGACGCCCGAGCCGCCCCACCAGCCTCCCCGCCGCGGACGCCGACACGGTCCCCACCAGGTACACGAGGAAGATCGAGCCGACGATGCCCTGGGGGAGGGAGAAGGGGGCCTCGGTCAGGCGGTAGCCGATGACCGTGTAGACGGCGCCGAACACCGTCATGAAGAGTGCGCCGATCGCGTACAAGCGGCACAGGAGCGGGTTCGACAGGTGCTCCCGAACCGTCCGCACCAGCACCCGTGGCCGCGACGACCCCGCCCGGAAGTGCTGGGGCGCCGGGATCAGCGCCCGGAAGGCCACCGCGCAGCCCACCGCGATCACGCCGAGCGAACCGAGCGCGACGCGCCAGCCCCACTCCTGCGCGACCCAGCCGGTGATGACCCGGCCGCTCATCCCGCCGACGCTGTTGCCCGCGACGAAGAGACCGATCGCGGTGATCAGGGCCTTGGGGCGGACCTCCTCGGCCAGGTACGCCGTCGCCGACGCCGGCACCCCGGCCAGCGCCGCCCCCTGCACCGCCCGCAGTGCCACCAGCGCGCCCAGTGACGGAGCGAAGGGCACCAGCAGCCCGACGGCCACCGCGACCGCCAGCGACGCGGTCATCAACGTACGCCGCCCGAACCGTTCCGACAGCGCGCTCATCGGCAGCACGAAGAGCGCCAGCGCACCCGTCGCCGCCGACACCGTCCAGCTCGCCTCACTCGCCGTCACCCCGAACTCGCCCGAGACGAGCGGCAGAAGAGCCTGCGTGGAGTACAGGAGCGCGAAGGTCGCGACGCCCGCGAGGAACAGCGCCAGGCTCATACGGCGGTAGCCGGGCCCGCCCGGAGTCATACGGGAGTCAGAAGCGGACGTGGCAGGGGAAACGGTCGGTACGGCGCCCACGGTCGTGGACGCCCCGGTACTGGCGCTGGGCATGTCTCGAACGTACGGACGCCACCACTCATCCGTCCAATGCACGGAACCGCCATAATCGTTCCCATGATGCATCAGCAGAGGTCAGAGCCGTACCTGTCACCGTCCGGTGACACACGAGACATCCAACACTTCGAAGACATCGTCACGCTGCTCGCCCCCCGCCTCGCGTACTTCGCCGGAGTCGCCCGCACCGAGCACGTCACCCGGGCCGCCCAGGAGATGCAGGTCCCGCAGTCCACGCTCTCCCGGGCCATGGTCCGGCTCGAACAGGATCTGGGGGTCGACCTGTTCGCCCGTCGCGGGCGGACCGTGGCGCTCACCCCCGCCGGACGGACCTTCCTCGCCTCCGTCGAGCGTGCCCTCGCCGAGGTCGAGCGGGCCGCCGAGTCGGTGCGGGCGGACGCCGACCCGGCGACCGGCAAGGTTGCCTTCGGCTTCCTGCACACCATGGGAGCGGAGACGGTACCCGGTCTGATCCAGGCGTTCCGCGCCGACCACCCGCGCGTCCGCTTCAGCCTCGTCCAGAACTACGGCGAGGCGATGATCGAGCGCATGCGGGCGGGCGAGCTGGACCTCTGCCTGACCTCGCCCGTGCCGGACGCGCCCGACCTCGTGGCCCGTCGGCTGGACGAGCAGAAGCTGCGGCTCGTCGTCCCCGCCGACCACCGCCTCGCCTCCCGCAGGCGGATCCGGCTCGCCGAGGCCGCCGACGCGACGTTCGTGACCCTCGAACCCGGCTACGGCCTGCGCCGTATCACCGACGACCTCTGCAAGGAGGCCGGCTTCAAACCCCGTATCGCCTTCGAAGGGGAGGAGGCCGAGACCCTGCGCGGACTCGTCGCCGCCGGGCTCGGCGTCGCGCTCCTGCCGCCGCCGGCCGTGCCCCGCCCGGGGGTCGTCGAGCTGACGGTCACCGCCCCGCGCGCGGCGCGCGAGATCGGGGTCGCCTGGCTCGACGGCCACCCGGACACACCGCCGGTGGCGGCCTTCAAGAAGTTCCTGCTGTCACGGCGGGGGCGGCTGCTCCCCGACTGAGCCGCAGCCGTCGTACCCGCCGTACCCGTCGTATCAGTCCATGACGTGGTGCCAGACACCACACCACCACGAACAACGCCGTCAGTACGCAGACGATCGAGCCGCCCGCCGCCAGGTCGTACGCGTACGACACATACAGCCCGGCCAGCGCGCCCGCGCCCCCGAACACCGACGCCAGCAGCGTCATCGCCCACAGCCGTTCGGTGAGCATGCGGGCAGCGGCCGCCGGAGTGATCAACAGAGCCAGGACGAGGACGTTGCCGACCGCCTCCAGGGACATCACGATCGTGGCGGTCACGACGGTGTAGAGGACCAGGTCGAGCCGCATGACCGGCAGCCCGGCGGCCCGCGCCGTCTCCCGGTCGAGGCTGACCGCGACCAGCTCCTTGCTCAGCAGCAGGATCACCGCCACCAGTACGGCCCCCAGCCCCGCCGCCATCCACACGTCCTCCGGGCCGACGGCCAGCACCTGCCCGAACAGGAACGACGACAGGTCCGTCGACCAGCTGTCCTGCGTCGACACGAGCACGATGCCGAGCCCGAACGCACAGGAGAAGAACACCCCGATGACGGTGTCCTCCTTCAGCCGCCGGTTCTGCGAGACGAGGGCGATGAGCAGGGAGGTGGTCAGTCCGGCGAGTGCCCCGCCGAGGAGGAGATTGCCGTGGAAGGCGTACGCCAGTGCCACCCCCGGGAACGCCGAGTGCGACACCGCCTCGCCGATGAACGCCATCCCGCGCAGTACGACATAGACCCCGACCACCCCGCACACCAGCCCGGTGATGACGGCGACGCCGAACGCCCGCTGCATGAAGGGGAGTTGCCAGGGGTCGAGCAGGAAGTCGATCACACCGCCACCCCCATCGCGCGGTCCAGCCCGAACGCCTTCAGCATCTGCTCCGGGTCCGCGAGCAGTTCCGGTCCGCCCTCCGCGACGACCGTACGGTTGATCAGCACCACGCGGTCACAGGTCCGCGCGGCGGCCGCCAGGTCGTGGGTGGTCATCAGCAGGGCCTTGCCCTCCTCGCCGGTCAGCCGCCGGAAGAGGTCATTGAGCAGCTCCTGCGTCGGTACGTCCACACCCGTGAACGGCTCGTCCAGCAGGAGGAGTTGAGGCTCAGCAGCCAAGGCGCGCGCCACCAGCACGCGTTGCCGCTGGCCGCCGGACAGCTCGCCGATCGGGCGGCGGCGCAGCTCCGCCAGCCCGGTCAGCTCCAGCGCCCGGTCCACGGCTTCGCGGTCCGCCGCCCTCGCCCGCCGCAGCCACCCGATGGACCGCGTACGGCCGGTCAGCACCGCCCCCGCGATGTCGATCGGGAAGTCCCAGGCGAACTCGTGCCGTTGGGGCACGTATCCGATGGGCGCCGACTCGCAGCGCGCGGCCCCCGAGGCCAACGGCACCAGGCCCAGCACCGCCCGCAACAGGGTTGTCTTGCCCGCGCCGTTGGGCCCGATCAACCCCACCAGTTCGCCCGTGTCGACGGTGAGCGAGGCGTCCGTCAGGGCGGGCCGCCCACCGAGTACGACGGACACGCCCTCGACCTTCAGCACCGTATGCGTGCCCTTCAGCACCGTATGCGTGCCGTGATTCATTCCGTGGCTCATGTCGTACGGCCCCTCCGTCGCCGTACGCCCCACACGGCCCCGCCGCCCACGAGCGCCAGCCCCGCCGCCACCGAACCGACCAGCGCCGGGTCGCCCGCGCCGGTGTGGGCCATGGAGCCGGACGGCGTTTCCCCGTCGCTCTTCGAGTCGTCCTCCGATGAAGTGCCGGACGTGTCCGAGGAGTTGGAGCCCGAATCCCCGGACGAGCCGGATGAACCGGATGAACCGGATGAACCGGAAGAGTCGGACGGCGAACCATCCCCGGGCACCACCCCCGACGTATCCCCGTCCCCCACCACGAACGCCACCGTCTCCGTGTCGCTCACCGCCGTCCCGTCGGCCAGCCTGCTGCTCATCCGGAACGTCAGCCGGTACGTGCCCTCCTCGGTGAACGCCCACCCGCCGTGCGCGTGCGTGTTGGCGGCGACGTCGAAGGAGTCGGGAACCCCGTCCTTGCTGTTGAACAGCACATTGGCGCCGGACATGGCGTCGTAGGTGTAGAGGGCGTACGTCCCCGGGCCCTCCACCTCGGTCAGCGAGAACGTCACCCCGCCCTCGGCGGCCCCGGCCGCGATGTTGTCGGTCGACCAGCCGGGCCACAGCAGCCCCTCCTGCTGGACCTGGTCGAGCAGCCACACCGGGCTGCCGGCCGCGCCGAGGAAGCTGAACTCGTCGCCGTCGGGGAGGGTGTTCCTCGCCGCGGACTTGACGTGCAGGACCACGGAGGAGGGCTCGCGCCAGGTGGTCTTCCCGGAGACCGTGCCGTCCTTGACGTGGATCTGGAGCCCGCCGTCGACGACCCGCGCGGCGAAGTCGACGTGACCCTCGTCGAGGACCGTCCGCGTCGAGACGGCATCCGAGGCGGCGAGCCCGCGGGTGGTGGCGGCCGTATACGCCGACCTCGGAGACTTCGGTGACCTGGCCTCGGTGAGCGTGGGCGCAGCCTCCTCCTCAGCGGGCACCTCACCCTCAGCCGGGACCTCCTCCTCAGCAGGACCCTTACTCTCGTCCCCGGCAGTGGCTGTCTCCCCGGGCCGCGGAGCCACGTCGACCACCCCCGCACCACCCCCGACCCGCACGGTGTAGACGGTCCCGACGGACAGGTCCCGCCCCTCGGTCGTGGTCGCCTCTGCCGAGAAGATCACCTGGTATGTCCCCTCGGCACTGAACTCCCAGCGCGCACCGCCCACTTGGCCCACCGGGACCTCGTACACATCAGGCACGTCATCCGAGCTGTCGAAGACCGGACCGCTCCCCGTCTCTCCGTACACCTTCACCTCACCCGGCCCGTCCAGCCCGGTCAGTGACCACCGCACCCGGTCCCCGGCGACGGCCCCGACGGGCACTCCGGTCGTGTCCCACCCGGGCGCCGAGCCCTCGGCCGTACCCGCCTCGCCGACCTCGATCACATGGGCGCCGTCGGCCGGATCGAGGGTCAGCGCCCCGTCGGCGTAGGCGATCCGCCCGAGCCCGTCAGCAACCGGCGTACGGTCATCCGCGACAGCGCCGCCGCCCCCCGACACCACGGCCGCCGCGACCACCACGGCGATCGCGACCCTCCGCCTCGAACCCATCGCCCCCATCGCCCCCATCGCCCTCATCAGGCGTCCTCCCCAAGGCACTTCGCGAGCTCGTTCGCGTTGTGCCGCATCATCGATACGTAGTCGTGGACGGTGTCGTCGAACGAGTCGCCGTAGATCGTGCAGATCCCGACGCCCTCGTCCTGGGCGACCCGGCGCAGTACATCGGCGCGGGACGCGAGGTTGGGCTCCAGGAAGACGGACGGGACCCGCTGCTCGCGGATGGTGTTGCCGAGTTTCTCGACCTCGGCGGCGCTGGGCTCCCGGTTCGGTACGGGGACGACGAAGCCCGCGATCTCCATGCCGTACGCCTTGGCGAGATAGCCGAAGGCGTCGTGCGTGGTGATCAGCTTGCGGTTCGGCCCGGGGACGGTCGCGAGCTTGTTCGCGACCTCCTCGTCCAGCTTCGCGAGCGTCTTCAGATACGCCTCCGCGTTCTTCTCGTACGTCGCCCGCCCCGCCGGATCGGCCTTGATCAGCTCGGCCTCGATGCGCCGGACGTAGGCCTGGGCGTTGGCGACGTCCTCCCAGGCGTGCGGGTCCAGGTCACCGTGGACGTGCTTGCCGATGACGGCCTGGGGGAGCACCCACACGTCGTCGCCGGGCGCCCCGAGGAAGCCGTACGCCTCCTCCTCGGGCACGGACTCCCTGGCCCGGTCGGGCACGTTGAGCACGACCTCGTCGGCGGCGAGCTGCCTGCGCGCGCCGCTGGCCTCGTCCTCGGACCGTACGTAGACCTGCCGCGTCTCGGCGTTGAGCGTCACGTCGGCGTGGCCGCCGTCGAGGACGGTGGCGCCCTCCGGCGGCTCGGCCGCGTCCCCGACGGTGAACGTGAACGTGCCGCTGCCGACCTCCGCCGTCCTCCCGTCGAGCGTCTCGGTGCGCCCCTCGACGGTCAGCCGGTACGTACCGGGCTCGCTGAACGCCCAGTTGACGTGCGTGTGCGCCTCGGGTGGCAGGGCGAAGGAGTCGGAGGAGTCGAAACCGTCGGACGAGTCGACGTACACCTTGGGCCGGCCGAGCGTGTCCGTGAGGTACACGCGCAGCTCGCCGGGTCCCTCCAACTCCGTCGCGGTGGTCCGGACCTGGGAGCCGTCGCCCGCCACCTCGCCCTCGACCGCCCAGCCGAGCCACAGCACGTCGAGGCCGAGGTCCTCCTCCAGCTTCATGACCGTGCCGCCGTACTGCTCCAGCGTCTCGGCGATCTCGATCTTCGTCGCGGACTTGGGCGCGTTGCTGTGGACCATCTTCATGATCCCGGGCTCTTCGAGCAGCAGCCCGTTGCTGAACACCACATCGGCCCGCGCCACCGTGGCCGCGTCACCCGGGCTCGGCTCGTACGAGTGCGGGTCGCCGTGGTGCGGCACGATCGACGTGACGTCCACACGGTCGCCGCCGACCTGGCGGACCAGGTCGGCGACGATCGCGGTGGTGGCCGACACCGTCAACTCGGCGTCGGACGAGCCCTGGTCGGGCCCGCCGCAGCCGCTGACGAGCAGTGCGCAGGCCGCCGCGGCAGCCGTGGTGTGTGCGATTCGTTTTCTCACTGTGCGGTACGCCGCCTTCCTACGGCGAACACCGTTCCGCCACCGAGGAGCAGCGCGACGACGGCGATCCCCGCGATCACCCCGGCACCGGAACCGGTGGAGGCGAGCCCGCCCCCGTTGACGGTGGTGCCGCCGCTCGACGAGCCACCACTCGTAGTCGTGGACTCGGAGCCGGGCGGGTTCTGGGAGTCTGTCGCTTTCTCCGAAGGCGTCACGGAAGCAGGAGCGGACACCGAAGCCGACACCGAAGGCGACACCGAAGCGGTTGCCGAGTTCGACGGCGAAGCCGATGCGGTCGGCGTTGCCGTGGGTTCGTCCCCCGCCCCCGGCGTCACCGTCGACGGGTCCACGTCGTCCCCGACGACCCAGGCGATCGTCTCCGTGTCGCTGACCTTCCTGCCGTCGGCGAGGGTGGCGCTCACGGTGAACGTGGTCCGGTAGACGCCCTCCCCGGCGAACGTCCAGTTCCAGTGGCTGTGCGAGTGCACGGAGTGCGCGAGTGTGTCCGGCAGCCCGTCGCCGCTGTTGAGGCGGACGTCCAGGGAACCGAACGAGTCCGAGTTGAACACCGCGACGGCGCCCGGCCCCTGCACCTTGTCGAGCCGGTAGCCGATGCTCCCGTCGACGTCGGCCTTGGCGAACTCCTCCGTGCTCCAGCCGGGCCAGACGAGACCGTCGAGCTGTTGCAGCGGCAGCCACCACACCGGGTCGCCGACCGCGCCCAGGAACTCGTACCCCGCCGTGATCCTCCGCTTGGCCGCCGGCTTCACGTGCAGGACGACCTCTCCGGGCTCGTACCACTCGTACGACTGCGACGTGCCCTCCTTGATCCGGAACTGGAGCCCGCCGTCCACGGGGCGGGCGGCCAGATCGATGTGGCCGTTGTCGACGACGTGGGCCTTGGGAGCTGTGGAGGTCGGTGTCGGGCTGGGTGAACCGCTGGTCGGAGTGGGCGAGTCGGTCGGCGTCGGAGCCGGTGTCGTGCCGTCGCCGGGAAGCACATCGGCGGGGTCGACGTCGTCGCCCACCACCACGGCCAGCGTCTCGGTGTCGGTGGAACCGCCGCTGGTCACGGTGAGCGTGAGACGGTAGATGCCCTCTGCGGTGAACGCCCAGGTGGGCACCGCCCGTTGCTCGTCCCCGGCCAGGGTGAACGAACCGGCCGCGCCGTCACCGCTGTTGAGGTGCTGCACCGCGCTCTCGTCGTTGTTGTCCATCTCGCGGGTGTAGGTGTAGAGGGCGAACCGCCCCGGCCCCTCGAATCCCGAGAGCCGCACCTCGGTGTCGTCACCGCCCGCCCCGGTGCCGTTCCAGCCCGGCTCCGGCGCGAAGATCTGGCCCGCGTTTTCCCAGCCGTTGAGGAAGTACGCGTCGAGCAGCTCCCCGATGATCGGGTACGCCGGTGAGATCACGGACTCCTTGGTCGCCGGACCGGCGTGCACGACGACCTCGGAGGGCTCGCGCACGACCGCCGCACCGTCGCCGCCGCTTCGGTCGTCGAGCCGCAACTCCAGCTTGCCGTCGACCAGTCGGGGCGCGAGGTCGAACTCGCCCTCGTCGAGGACGACGGCACCGCCGGCGGCGCGGGCCGACCCGCTGCCGCCGGCGACCAGCCCTGCCGCGCCCACGAGCACCGCCGTCGCCGCGCACAGCGCAGCGGCGGTGACCGCACGTCCACCAGTGCGTTCGTCGGCGCGTCCGCCGCGCGTCAGGGCCCGCCTCACGAGCTGACGACGACGGTGTACGTCGCGGTGGCCGACTCGGTCACGCCGCCGACCGTGCCCTGGACGCGGAAGGTCAGCTCGTAGGTGCCGGCCTCCTCGAAGGCCCAGTTGGCGTGGTTGTGCGTGGCGACGCCGAAGGGCCTGGACTTGAAGGTGGTGATGTTCGGGTTGCTGTCGTACCAGCGGGTGCCGGAGCCCGCGTAGACGCTGAAGTCGTCGGTGGCGGCGCCGTCGCGGGTGGCGCCGGTGAGGGTGTACGTCACCCGGTCGTTGGCGAAGACGCCGGTGGGGAGGTGCTCGGTGGAGATGCCCGGGAACAGGACGCCGGCCGCGTCGGCCTCCAGCTCGGTGTCGGGCAGCAGCCAGACCTCGCTGCCGGAGCCGAGGAAGCCGAAGCCGGGGTTGGCGACCTTGGCGGCGGCCGGCACGGACAGCGTCACGTCCGCGGGCTCGTACTCGGTCTCGTTCTCCTCGTCGTGGACGTGCAGGTGCAGATCGGTGCCGTCCCACTCGGCGTCGAGGACGTCGACGTGGCCCGACGAGAGCGTCGTCGCGGCGAAGGCCGACGTGTTGAGTCCGGCCGCGGCCAGCGTGGCCGCGGCGACTCCGGCGACAGTGAGCAGACGGTTGCGGGTACGCAAGGGAAGCCCCCTAGGTCATGGACATGCCCGCCATGGGCACGACCAAGACGATAATCATTTTCAATTGGAGGATGCAAGGGGGTTGTGCCGTAAAGATGGGGGCGGTGTGACCGGCGCCCCGAAGGGGCGCGGGGCGGTGACATCAGCGGCTCCGCCGCGGGACGCGACCAGCCACGACGGCGCCGCAGACGAAACACCGCACTCCCGGCGGAGCCCTCAGCGCCGCAGCGACTGTCCGAACCCCGCCGCCAGCGGCATCCGCAGCCCCAGCGGGGGAGGCGCCGCGAGCGCGTCCTCGACCGGGCGGGCGAAGGGGCGGCCGAACAGTGAGCCCATCATGAAGTCCTCGGCCAGCGCGTGCACTTCGTCGCGGTGCTGGTGCAGGGCGTGTCGGTCGGAGTGGACCTCGAAGCGGCAGATGCCGGGGTTGGTCTTCTTCGCGCGGGCCGCGTAACGGAAGGACAGCTCGGGGTCGACGCGCTCGTCGTTCGTGCCGTGCACGATCAGCACCCGGCGCCCGGCGAGCTGTTTCACCGGCTCCGGCTCGGCCGCCATGTCGTCCTCGGGCAGCCAGGGGGCGATCGCCACGACGGAGTTGACGGCCGTGTGGCCGCCCGCGTGCAGCGCGGCCCGCGCGCCCATGTCAAGGCCGACCAGGCACACCGGCACATCCCCGTAGCGGCGCACGATCTCGTCGGCGGCCCAGTCGGCGTCGCGCGCCAGGTGCGCCTCGCTGCCGTTCCAGCCGCGGTAGCGGTAGTGGACGACGTGCACGACCAGGCTTTCGTCGCGGCCCGCGCGGGCGAGACGGCGGCCGAGGGCGTGGACGGAGGCGGCCGCCATCATGGGGGAGGGCCTGCGGATGGAGACCTCGTCACCGGCCGGGAGCAGCAGCACCGCCCCGCTCACGGCCGCCTGCTCCGGACCGATGGACCGCCCAAGTCGGGCCCTGCGCACGGGCATCGCTTGCTGTGACATGACAGAACAGTGTCAGAAGCCGTGGTGTACGCCACCCGTCCGCCGGGTCACCATTGGGTATCGGCCAACTCCCCAACAGGCGCTCTACGCGCGTAGGCGGTATCGTGCGGAAATGACGAGCCAGAGCATGAACACCCCGAGCTCGGACCAGATCCGCCGTGCGCCCAAGGTTCTGCTGCACGACCACCTCGACGGCGGGCTGCGCCCCGGCACCGTCGTCGACCTGGCCCACGAGACGGGCTATTCCCATCTTCCCGAGACCGACGCCGACAGACTGGGTGTCTGGTTCCGCGAGGCCGCCGACTCCGGTTCCCTGGAACGGTACTTGGAGACCTTCTCCCACACCGTCGGCGTCATGCAGACCCGGGACGCCCTGGTGCGCGTCGCCGCCGAGTGCGCCGAGGACCTGGCGGAGGACGGGGTCGTCTACGCCGAGGTGCGGTACGCGCCCGAGCAGCACCTCGAAGCCGGGCTCAGCCTCGAAGAGGTCGTCGAGGCCGTCAACGAGGGCTTCCGGGAGGGCGAGCGGCGCGCGAAGGCGAACGGCCACCGCATCCGCGTCGGCGCCCTGCTCACCGCCATGCGGCACGCGGCCCGCGCCCTGGAGATCGCCGAACTCGCCAACCGCTACCGTGACTTGGGCGTCGTCGGCTTCGACATCGCGGGCGCCGAGGCCGGCTATCCGCCCACCCGGCATCTGGACGCGTTCGAGTACCTCAAGCGCGAGAACAACCACTTCACCATCCACGCCGGCGAAGCCTTCGGGCTCCCCTCCATCTGGCAGGCGCTCCAGTGGTGCGGCGCCGACCGGCTGGGGCACGGGGTGCGGATCATCGACGACATCCAGGTCGCCGCCGACGGCTCCGTGAAGCTCGGGCGGCTCGCCTCGTACGTACGTGACAAGCGGGTCCCGCTGGAACTGTGCCCCAGCTCCAACCTCCAGACGGGCGCCGCCGACTCGTACGCCGAGCACCCCATCGGCCTGCTGCGGCGGCTGCACTTCCGGGCCACGGTGAACACGGACAACCGGCTGATGTCCGGGACGAGTATGAGCCGGGAATTCGAGCGCCTTGTCGAGGCTTTCGGGTACACGCTCGACGACATGCAGTGGTTCTCGGTCAATGCTATGAAGTCAGCATTCATTCCTTTCGATGAACGACTGGCCATGATCAATGACGTGATCAAGCCCGGCTATGCCGAGCTGAAATCCGAATGGCTGTTCAAGCAGGCCGCCTCCACCAGCGATTCTGCGGACGGACAGGGCTGACCGGGGCTTTCCGGGAGCGGTCGGGTCGCGATGGCCCGACCGCTTTTCGATGTTTGCCTCGGGCGGGGCTTTGATGTTTACGTTTCGGCACCGCTCACATCCCCGTCAAACGCCAAGGACGCATTCAACATGAAGCAGTCTGCTGCCAAGACCCTCGGTGTCGCCGCCCTCGGTGCCGCCTTCGCCGCTGCGGGCGCGGGCGCCGCGAACGCCGCTCCGGCCGTGCCGGACGTACCGGCCCTGGACACCGTCACCCAGACGCTGCCGGCGCAGAATGTCTCGCAGACGCTGCCGGGTGCCGTCGAGGCGGTTACCCAGGGTCAGCAGGCGCTCGGCGCCGGTGTGGACGCCGCGCAGCCGGCCGCTGAGAAGGCGCTCGGCTCCGGTGTGGCCGCCGCACAGCCGGCCGCCGAGAAGGCGCTCGCCGACGGGCCGACCGCGCCGGTCGCCGGGCTGCTCGGTGGTCTGCCGCTGAAGGGCCTGCCCACGCAGGGCCTCGGCGTGAACGGGCTGCCGCTGGGCTGAGCCGTACGAACGGCGACTGACTCGTACGAACGCCGGTGGGGCGCACCCTCGTTGGAGGGTGCGCCCCACCGCTTGTGTGTCACCGTGCCGGTGTCACCAAGCCGTACGGGCCTTGTCCTCCGAGGGCAGCAGCACCCACAGGGCTATGTAGAGCAGGAACTGCGGGCCCGGGAGAAGGCAGGACAGCAGGAAGATCACGCGCATCGTGGTCGCGGAGGTGCCGAAGCGCCGTGCCAGCGCTGCGCACACTCCGCCGATCATCCGGCCACTGGTGGGGCGGGCAAGGCGGGTCATCGGGACTCCTTCGTGAACCGAGGTCGAGGCCTCCTCCTGTGGAGGCCCCGGTGATTTCCACACCTTCAACGCTACGGCGACGAAGCGGACGAAGCGTCACTCTACGGAGCTATTCCGACCCTGGGAATCGTCGGGGTCCGACCCTGAGGAGACTCCTCCCGGTGGAGGGCGGCGACCCCGAGCGCGGTCTCGGCCCGCGTGGCCCGGCGGCGCAGCCGCGTCCGTAGCCCCGGCACGATCACCAGATGCGCGAGCGCCACGCCGAGCGTGTTCAGCAGGATCGAGTCGATGTCCACGATCTGACCCGGCACGCCGGTCTGCAACAGCTCGATCCCCAGCGACAACAGGGCACCCGCGGTGACCGTACGCGCGAGGGAACCGAGCCGCGACACGGCGAGACTGCCGCCCACCATCGGCAGCAGCACCCCCAGCGGCGCGAGCAGCGCCAGCCCCTCCCCGATCCGCCGGGCCGCCTCCTGCCACCCCATGGCCAGGTCGGCCCTGATCCCGGCGAACGGCCGCAGATTGGCGGCGCTCACCCACGGCACGTCCAGCGGACGCAGCGTGATCCAGGCGACGAGCGCGAGATGTGCGACGAGGAGCACACACCCCGCCGCCCGGACCCGGATCCCGGCCTTGTCACCGTTCGAACCTTGACGCTGCACGACCCACTAGACGCCACCCCCGACACGATCGGTTCCGCCCTGCACCTCCACGCGCCCCACGTGGGTGAGTGATGCGCCACAGACGCGCGCCGCCGCCGGAGGGGCTCGGGTGCGGTGTCGCCGGGGTCACGGCGGCCCACAGCACCGGGAACAGCGCGGGGCGCCTCCCGCGGTGGCCGGGCCGTCGGCCTCGCACCGGCCACCCGGACTCCGGCAGTCCGGGTGGCCGTACCACGCGGCAGGACGCCACCCACGCCACAGGCACCGGACGCGGCCACCGCCGGCCGGTTCACGGACGAGGCCGGCGGGCCGAGACCGTGCTCAGGATCGGCGGCGGGGGCGTAGGGCGGCGAGGTGGTCCGGGAGGGCGACGTGTGCCCCGGGCCCGCTGAACACCCTGGACCCGCTCAACCCCCTGGCCTTGATCCCCATGGCCTTGATCCCCCACGGCCTCGATCCCCACGGCCTCGATCCCCACGGCCTCGATCCCCACAGCCGTACCCCCGCCGGGGTCAGGACTTCTCCACCTCCGTGGACGGAGGTGTCTTCGCGCCCGGGTCGGAGCGGAGCTCGGTGGTGCACCGGTAGCGTCGCAGCGGTTCCGTGCCGGGGCCGCCGAGGGTGACCGAGCCGTCGCCCTCGGCGGCGGTGGAGTCGGCGAAGGTGCAGATGATCTGGGCGAGGGCGTACGACGACAGGTCCTCGGGGCGGGTGGAGAGGCGCAGGGCGTCCTCCGGGTCCTCGGCGAGGGGCCCGGTGACGGTCAGTCCGGCCCGCACTTCCGTGTCGTAGCGGGCCCGGCTCTCGGCGGAGGTGAGGGGCCCGGAGAGTTCGTCCAGGAGTTCCTGGGCCATGAGGACGCGGCGTGCCGTCTCCACCGAGTCCTCGGGGATGTGGACCGCGCGGTCGACCGGGACCAGCTGCCTGTCGCAGAGGAGGAAGACCTGGACCGGGATGCCGTGGACCCCGTTGCCGGCCTGTGGGCCGATGTCCGTGGCGGACAGGCTGCACGCAGCCTTGGAGGGGGCCGGGCCGACGTCCGTCGGGACCTGGGTCGCGCGGATGCCGCAGGCGGTGGTCAGCGTCGCGAGGGCGGCAAGGAGGAGGACTCCTCTGGGCTTCACCGGGCGTTCCCCTCACTGCCGTTGTCCCCGTCCTGGCCGTCCTGGGCGATCAGCGGGGACGCGTCCCGGGGCAGGCGGAGGGTGAAGACCGCGCCGCCCTTGGGGGAGTTGGCGGCGGTGATCTCGCCGCCGTGGATATGGGCGTTCTCCAGGGCGATGGACAGGCCGAGCCCGCTGCCCTCGGAGCGCGGCCGGGAAGCGCTCGCCTTGTAGAAGCGGTCGAAGACGTGCGGGAGGACGTCCTCGGGGATGCCGGGCCCGTGGTCCTGGACCTCGATCAGCAGGTCGGCGTCGTCCGCACCCTTCTCACCGTCCTCGCGGACCGCGACACGCACCGGCGATCCGCCGTGCTTGAGGGCGTTGCCGATCAGGTTGGCGAGGATCACGTCGAGGCGGCGCGGGTCGAGGCGGGCCATGATGCCGCGCTCGGCGTCCAGATCCACCGCGTCCAGCCAGGCCCGCGCGTCGATGCACGCCGTGATCTGGTCGGCGATGTCCACGTCGTCGAGGACCAGCCGGGCGGTGCCCGCGTCGAAGCGGGTGACCTCCATGAGGTTCTCCACGAGGTCGTTCAGGCGCCGGGTCTCGCTGACGACCAGCCGTACCGCCGGCTCGATCATCGGGTCGAGGCCGCCGGTCTCGGCGTCCAGCTCCTCCTCCAGCACCTCCGTCACGGCGGTGATCGCGGTCAGCGGCGTACGGAGTTCATGGGACATGTCGGCGACGAAACGACGCGACGCCTCCTCGCGGCCGCTCATGTCCGCGACCTTCTTCTCCAGCTCCTGTGCCGCGTGGTTGAACGTCCGTGACAGGTCGGCCAGTTCGTCCGTGCCCGACACACGCAGCCGGGTGTCGAGCTTGCCCTCACCCAGGCGCCGCGCCGCGACACCCAGGCGGTGCACCGGCTTCAGTACCGTCGTCGCGGCCGCCTGCGCCAGCAGGGCCGAGCCGATCAGCGCGAGCCCCGTCGCGATACCGAGCGACCAGGCGAGGGAGTTGAGGTCCTTCGCCTCCGGCTCCAGGGACTTGAGCATGTAGCCGGTCAGGCCCCCGTCGATCACCCTCGCCCCGCCCACCAGGTACGGCGTGTCGTTGTCGATGACCCGCTGCCAGTACAGGTGGTAGGGGTACTTGTTGTTCGACGTGATCTCCTGCTTCTCGTTGACCGCCTTCCGCAGGGACTCCGGTACGTCCTCCAGCGTGAAGTCGTCCACCGCCGAATTCGCCGAACTGCCGTACACCGGCCTGCCGTCGGTGTCCTCCGCGACCAGCAGCACACTGAACCGCTGACCGCCGTCGGCCATCTGCCGTGCCGCGTACATCAGTTGCCGCTGGGTCGGATACATCGGCAGGGCACCGGCGTGGTTCTGCATCTCCTGCTCGAAGTCGTTCAGCGCCGCGTCCTGCGCGCGCGTCAGCACGGCCTCGCGGTTGAGCCAGTACGCGATCCCGGACGCCGACACCGCCGCGGTCAGCGCCACCAGCCCGAACACGACGACCAGCCGCAGCCGCAGACTGGTGAAGCGCAGCCGCGACAGAACTCCCTTACGAGCCGCGGCCCAGCCGCGCGGCGACGGCTCCTGGTCGTGCACGTCGGTCACTGAGGAACGTCCAGCCGGTAACCCACGCCCCGCACGGTACGGATCAGAGTCGGCGACGACGGCACGTCCTCCACCTTGGCGCGCAGCCGCTGCACACAGGCGTCCACGAGCCGCGAGTCACCGAGGTAGTCGTGCTCCCAGACGAGACGCAGCAACTGCTGCCGCGACAGGGCCTGGCCGGGGCGGCGGCTCAGCTCCAGCAGCAGCCGCAGCTCGGTGGGCGTCAGCTGCAGGTCCTCGCCGTTCTTCGTCACCGTCATCGCCGCGCGGTCGATGACCAGCGAACCGAACGTCGCCGCGTCGTTCGCCTCGCGCTCGCCGCGCCGCAGCACGGCCCGGATACGGGCGTCCAGAACCCGCCCCTGCACGGGCTTGACGACATAGTCGTCGGCACCGGACTCCAGGCCCACCACCACGTCGATGTCGTCGCTGCGCGCCGTCAGCAGAATGATCGGCAACTGGTCCGTGCGCCGGATGCGCCGGCACACCTCGAACCCGTCGATGCCGGGCAGCATCACGTCCAGCACGATCAGATCCGGCCGCTGTTCGCGCAGCAGCTTGAGACCATCCTCGCCGGTGGCGGCGGTGGCGACACGGTGTCCCTGGCGGGTCAGTGAGAGCTCCAGGGCCGTGCGGATGGCGTCGTCGTCCTCGATCAGCAACAGGGAAGGCACGGCCTCATTCTGGCCCATGCCACGGGCGGGTTTCGACTGTTGTCCCGCTCCGGTCCACGTCCCCCGTACGAGCACGCCGTCCGCGCCCGATCCCGTAGCCGTACGGCTCTTCTCTGTGAGCGGGCTGTGGCGTGCCTGGGACCCACCCCTGTGACAGGTCTGTGACAGTCGGCGGACACGGCCATGAAGTCGCCCCGGCAAGCTTTTGGGCACAGGCAAGGAAGCACGGCAGAAAGCACCGCCTGAGCAGCACCGAGCAGTACCGAGCAGTACCGAAAGACCTGATCAGAACCGGAACTCCACGACGGGGGGCGCGAGATGAGCACGCTGCACAGCATGAACACCGGCGCGGTGTTCACGCGTCTCCACGACATGTCGCGGAGCACGGAGAAGTCCGGTGCCGTGAGCGGGCGGGGGTGCGCTCGCGGCACCGGGCGTCAGCACACCGCGTACATGACGGTGGTTGACGCACACACGGGGGCAAGCGATACGGGGCCCGCGGCGGTAGCCGCTGTTGGCGCTGTCGGGGGAGCCGCGTACGGGGAGGCCACGGGGGAGCGTCGTTCGGCGTCGGAGGCGGAGTTCACCGCCTACGTCCAGGAGCGCCGCGCCTCCCTGTACGCCACCGCCTACCACCTCACCGGTGACCGTTTCGAGGCCGAGGACCTGCTCCAGAGCGCCCTGTTCTCGACGTACAGGGCGTGGGACCGGATCAGCGACAAGGCCGCGGTCGGGGGCTACCTCCGCCGCACCATGACGAACCTGCACATCAGCGCGTGGCGCCGCCGCAAGCTGAACGAATACCCGACCGAGGAGTTGCCGGAGACCGTCGGCGACACGGACGCGATGCGCGGCACCGAACTGCGCGCCGTCCTGTGGCAGGCGCTCGCCCGCCTCCCCGAACTCCAGCGCACCATGCTGGTCCTGCGCTACTACGAGGGCCGCACGGACCCGGAGATCGCGGAGATCCTCGACATCAGTGTCGGCACGGTGAAGTCCAGCATCTGGCGGTCGCTCCGCCGGCTGCGCGAGGACGAGGTCCTCAGCTTCGGCCGTGACGAGGAGGAGTCCTTCGGGGAGCTTGTCGCCTGAAGGTCTGGGGCCCGCGGCCGGAGGCCGCTCATGGGCTCGACGGGGGAAAGTACGGGGGGACGGGGAACACGGGGGAAGCAAGGGAAAAAGGGGAAAAGGGAATCGCGGCGGCGCTGGGGAGCGCTGTGGCGGCACCCGGGGGACCAACGGGGTCACGGGGGACCACGGGGGAGCACAAAGGAAGCGGGGCTGGAGGGCCGGGGGGTCCATCCAGTCCCGCTTTTGTGTACCGCGCCCCGTACGGGGCGCGGTACTGTATCGATATGCGGCTCCGCCGCGTGGGCGCGACCAGCCCCCACCGGCCCGCGGGTTCATCACCGTGCTTCCAGCGGAGCGCTTAGGCCGCCGCCTTGGCGCACCGTCCCGCGGCCGCGTCCGCCAGCCGTCCCAGGGCCTCGGCCTTGTCGCAGGGGTGGGCGCCCAGTTCGGTCTGGCGGGCGATGATCGAGCGTTCCAGGCGCATCAGGCGCCAGCCGCGGCGGAGCAGGAAGGGCACCGACTTGCGGCCCTCCCTCAGGTCGCGCAGGAAGCGGCGGCGGAAGGTCCTGACCGGGCCGCGGGTCAGGCAGAGGGCGTCGGCGAGGACACCCAGCTCGCGGCAGCGTTCGACGATCTCGGCGGCGAAGATGCCCTCGGCGATGAACAGCGGGGTCCGCTCGATGTGGAGGGCTTCCTCGCCGGTGCGGGCGCTCAGGGAGATGTCGTACGTCGGAACGGTCGTACGGCCCGTACGGCACAGCTCCTCGATGGCGGCGACGGCGGCGCCCGCGTCCCAGGACAGCGGGTGGTCCCAGTCGATGTCCGGGCTGCCCTCCACCTGCGGCAGCGTCGGGTCGTCGCCCTCCTTGTAGAAGTCGTCGAGCCGCAGCACGGGCAGGCCGGAGCGGGCGGCGAGGAGGGACTTGCCGGAGCCGGACGGGCCGGACAGCAGGACGACCCTGGTCGGTATCGGGGGATGCGAACTCACGAGAGTTCAGTGTGAGGCATGGATCGGCTCTCGCCGAGTCAGCGGGTCGCCGTTGGAGCGCACATCACATCTCAACTACTCTTCGTGTCCATCAGATTACCTAGCGCAGTAGAAAGTGGCATCAGCGATGGCACGACACTCGGCTCCCCACACCCTGACCGCCCGGCGCGTGATGCTGGCCGCCACGACCGCGGGACTCGCCCTCGGCGCGGACGCCGGCACGGCGGTCGCCAACGGCGCTCCGGTGGTGGAGATCCCCCACCGGCCCACCTCGCTCGGCACGGTCGACCCGCAGGCGGGACTCCAGGCGTTGACCGGCAGCGTCCAGTACGTCACCGGCCCGGTCGCGGGCCTCAAGCCCAACCCGCTGGCGGGCACCGGCGTCGACCCTCTCGACAACGGCGTCGGCACCCAGCTCGCCGACTTCAAGCCGCTGTCCTCCCAGACCCTGACCCGACCGCTGGCCCAGGCGCCCTCGGTGGGGAACATTCCGCTGCTTGGCCAGGTGCTGGGGGCGGTACAGGGCGGCTGAGCGGTTGACCAGCCGCTTCGGAGAAGTGAGGGCCGCGCTCCCCTGGACGGCGGGGGAGCGCGGCCCTTGGACGCCATCCGCTTTCCGAACGTGATCGTTTGGTTCGGGGCGGGTGGGCATGAATTCCGTTCGGTGGCGGGAGAGACGGGCGTGGTTCGTCTGCTCGTGTCGGTGGTGGGAGTGGCTGGTGCCGTCGGCGCTTGGTCTGCCGGAGGCCCGGGAGAAGTAGGCCGGGAAGAGCTCGTGCGGTTGCGGGAAGGGGCTGAGCGGGTGCAGGCCGTGCTCGGCGACGCGGAACGCGCGCTTCAGGGGCTGGCTTCAGGGGCTGGTGGATGCCCGTGCAACGGTGGCCGAGGCGCTGGTCGAGCCGCTTTCCGTGGTCGGGGTCGGGGAGCCGGCGCGGGGCGCGGTGGCAGGCTCGCCGGCAGAGCGCCTTCGGGGCCTTCTTGCCGAAGGTGCGGTGACACCTGGTGCTGAGCGCCAGGTGTCACGAAGCCCGCCAACCGGAGTGCTCAGTCACAGCC
Source organism: Streptomyces sp. NPDC002845 (assembly GCF_053591955.1). NCBI lineage: Bacteria > Bacillati > Actinomycetota > Actinomycetes > Kitasatosporales > Streptomycetaceae > Streptomyces > Streptomyces sp. NPDC002845. The sequence goes on from NZ_JBSFUU010000001.1 coordinate 267,222, forward strand.
GGTTGAGCCGGAGCACGATGGGTGTCAGATGGGCAGGGTTGTTGTCACCGGGACCGTTCCCTCAGCGCAGTGTGATCCTGGCGGCGACCGGCAGATGGTCGCTGCCGGTGGCGGACAGGGTGCGGATGTGGGCGACGGTTGCTGAGCGGGCCATGACCTGGTCGATCCGGGCCAGCGGGAAGCCGGCGGGGAAGCTGAAGGCGAAGCCCCGCTCCGCCACGTTCATCCGTGAGGTCAGCGGGGCCAGCCCGCGGTCGTCGACCGTGCCATTGAGGTCGCCCAGCAGGATCACCGTTTTCAGCTGCTCGGCAGCGACGGCCCTGCCCAGCAGGCCGGCGCTCTCGTCGCGCCAGGAGGATGCGAGGCCGCTCGTCCGGACGCGGACCGAGGGCAGGTGCGCGACGTACGCCGCGATCTCGCCACGCGGCGTGTGGACCACGGTCCGCAGCCCGCGACTCCAGGACCCCGCGATCCCCTGCGGTTTGATGTCCAGCAGCTGGGCATCGGTCAGCGGATGCTTCGACCAGAGCCCGACGGTGCCCCGGACCGCGTGGTACGGGTAGGCGGGGGCGAGAGTCTTCTCGTAGACCGGCAGAGCCGGGGGCACCAGCTCCTGAAGCGCGATGAGATCGGGCTCGGCGTCAGCCAGGGCGCGGGCCGTGCCCGCCGGGTCGGGGTTCTCGTCGCTGACGTTGTGCTGCACCACGACCAGGTCGTGCGCGCCGGGCTTCCCCCCGGGCAGGAGCAGCCCGCCGAAGAGATACATCCAGGCCGCCGTCGGCAGCAGCAGGGCCACCAGCGCGGTGGCCGAACGGCGCAGCAGCGCCAGGCCGAACAGGAGCACGACAGCCAGGCCAAGCCAAGGCAGGAACGCTTCCAGCAAACTGCCCAGGCGGCCCACGGAATTGGGCACCGCCCGGTGGAAGGCCAGCAGCCCGGCCGTCAACACCGCGAACGCGGCAGGCACCCGCCCCCGCGTCCAGACCAATCGGCCCCTCTCGTCCCCCTTCTCGCCCTCGCCCGGAACCCACCGCCCGGCCCAGCGCCGCGCCCACCAGGGCACCGCTGCCTTCAACGTCGACGTCACACCGCTGTCCGCCCGCTCCACCTGGCATCCCATCCGCTTGACCTCGTTCCCCAAGACGAGTCACCGGGTGAATCGGTTTCCGCTTCCTGTCAGCGCGCCACGTCCCCCACCTGCGAGGTGATGACGATCTGCCCCCTCCTGCGAACGGACGGTGACCAAGAGCATGCTGATCCGGTGACAACCACCGTGCCTCGCCGCCACAGAACGACAGATCGGCCAGGTGGGTGAGCACGTCGCGCGGCACGTGTGGGTTGTGGGCCTCCACCAGCCCCTGAAGCGCGCGTTCCGTGTCGCCGAGCACGGCCTGCATCCCGCTCAGCCTCCGCCCGCAACCGGCACGACTCCTCCCGGGCCCACTTCTCCCGGGCCTCCGGCAGACCAAGCGCCGACGGCACCAGCCACCCCCACCACCGACACGAGCAGACGAACCACGCCCGTCTCTCCCGCCACCGAACGGAATTCATGCCCACCCGCCCCGAACCAAACGATCACGTTCGGAAAGCAGATGGCGTCCAAGGCCGGTTGCCGGTCGTCTCGCCGGACGTCAGTACGACGAGACGTCAGTACGACGAACCGGAGGCGCCCAGTGAACCCGTCGGGTGCCAGACCGTCTTGGTCTCCAGGAAGGCCGTCAGGCGGTCGATGCCCGGAGTCTCCGTGTAGTCCACAGGCTGTGGACGGAGAACGCGCTTCAGATTGTCCGCGGCCGCGATCTCCAGCTCCTTCGCCAGTACGTCGTCGGCGCCGGCCAGGTCGATCGCGTTGACGTCCTGGTGCGCGGCCAGGGGCGCGGCGATCTCCGCCGTACGGCCGGAGAGGACGTTGACCACGCCGCCGGGCACGTCGGAGGTGGCCAGGACCTCCGCGAGGGAGAGCGCGGGGAGGGGGGACTCCTCGCTGGCGATCACGACGACCGTGTTGCCGGTGGCGATCACCGGGGCGATCACCGAGACCAGGCCGAGGAAGGAGGACTCCTGGGGGGCAAGGACGGTGACCACGCCCGTCGGCTCCGGGGTGGACAGGTTGAAGTACGGGCCCGCCACCGGGTTGCCGCCGCCGACCACCTGGGCGATCTTGTCGGTCCAGCCCGCGTACCAGACCCAGCGGTCGATCGCCGCGTCCACGACCGCGGCCGCCTTGGACTTCGACAGGCCCTCGGCGTCGGCCACTTCGCGCACGAACTGGTCCCGGCGGCCCTCCAGCATCTCCGCGACGCGGTAGAGGACCTGGCCCCGGTTGTACGCCGTCGCGCCCGACCAGGCGCCGAACGCCTTGCGGGCCGCGACCACCGCGTCACGGGCGTCCTTGCGGGAGGCGAGGGGAGCGTTGGCCAGCCACTTGCCCTTTGAGTCGGTCACCTCGTACACCCGGCCGCTCTCGGAACGCGGGAACTTGCCGCCCACGTACAGCTTGTAGGTCTTGAAGACACTGAGCCTTGCGTCAGACATCGAGGTACGCCTCCAGACCGTGGCGGCCGCCCTCGCGGCCGAAGCCCGACTCCTTGTAGCCGCCGAAGGGCGAGGTCGGGTCGAACTTGTTGAACGTGTTGGACCAGACGACACCGGCCCGGAGCTTGTTCGCCACCGCCAGGATGCGGGAGCCCTTCTCCGTCCAGATGCCCGCCGAGAGGCCGTACTGGGTGTTGTTGGCCTTGGCCACGGCCTCGTCCGGCGTACGGAAGGTGAGGACCGACAGCACCGGGCCGAAGATCTCGTCGCGGGCGATGGTGTGCGCCTGGGTGACGTTCGTGAAGAGCGTCGGGGCGAACCAGTAGCCGGAGGAGGGCAGTTCGCAGGCCGGGGACCAGCGCTCGGCGCCCTCGGCCTCGCCCCGCTCGGTGAGCGCGGTGATCCGGGCCAGCTGCTCGGCGGAGTTGATCGCGCCGATGTCGGTGTTCTTGTCGAGGGGGTCGCCGAGGCGGAGGGTGGAGAGCCTGCGCTTGAGGGAGTCCAGCAGCTCGTCCTGGACCGACTCCTGGACGAGGAGGCGGGAGCCCGCGCAGCAGACCTGGCCCTGGTTGAAGAAGATGCCGTTCACGATGCCCTCGACGGCCTGGTCGATCGGGGCATCGTCGAAGACGATGTTGGCGCCCTTGCCGCCCAGTTCGAGGGTGAGCTTCTTGCGCGTGCCCGCGACGGTCCGGGCGATCTCCTTGCCGACGGCCGTGGAGCCGGTGAAGGCGACCTTGTCGACGTCGGGGTGGGCGATCAGAGCGGCGCCTGTCCGGCCGTCACCGGTCACGATGTTGACGACACCCTTCGGGAGGCCCGCCTGACGGCAGATGTCCGCGAAGAAGAGGGCGGACAGGGGGGTCGTCTCGGCGGGCTTCAGGACCACCGTATTGCCGGTCGCCAGGGCCGGGGCGATCTTCCAGGCCAGCATCAGGAGGGGGAAGTTCCAGGGGATGACCTGACCTGCCACTCCCAGCGGCCTCGGGTTGGCGCCGAAGCCCGCGTAGTCCAGTTTGTCGGCCCAGCCCGCGTAGTAGAAGAAGTGCGCGGCGACAAGGGGGAGGTCCACGTCCCGCGTTTCTTTGATGGGCTTCCCGTTGTCCAGAGTCTCCAGGACGGCCAGTTCGCGGGAACGCTCCTGGATGATCCGAGCGATGCGGAACAGGTACTTGGAACGCTCGGAGCCGGGCAGTGCCGACCACTTCTCGAACGCCTTCCGGGCGGCCCTGACCGCTCGGTCGACATCTTCCTCGTTGGCCTGTGTGTACTCGGAGAGAACTTCTTCGGTAGACGGAGAGATCGACTTGTTGAGATCCTCACCCGAGCTTTCGACGAACTCTCCGTCGATGAACAAGCCGTACGACGGGGCGATGTCGACAACCGCGCGCGACTCGGGCGCGGGAGCGTACTCGAATGCCATGTGTCAGTCCACCGTAACGTAGTCGGGGCCGGAGTAGCGGCCGGTGGCCAGCTTCTGACGCTGCATCAGCAGGTCGTTCAGGAGCGAGGAGGCGCCGAAGCGGAACCAGTGGTTGTCCAGCCAGTCCTCGCCGACCGTCTCGTTCACGAGGACCAGGAACTTGATCGCGTCCTTGCTCGTACGGATGCCGCCGGCGGGCTTCACCCCGACCTGTACCCCGGTGGCGGTACGGAAGTCACGTACGGCCTCCAGCATGAGGAGGGTGTTCGCGGGCGTCGCGTTCACCGCCACCTTGCCGGTGGACGTCTTGATGAAGTCCGCCCCGGCCAGCATGCCGAGCCAGCTCGCACGCCGGATGTTGTCGTACGTCGACAGCTCGCCGGTCTCGAAGATGACCTTGAGGCGGGCGGAGGTCCCGCAGGCCTCCTTCACGGCGACGATCTCGTCGTACACCTTCATGTAGTTGCCCGCGAGGAAGGCCCCGCGGTCGATGACCATGTCGACCTCGTCGGCGCCCGCGGCCACGGCGTCGCGCACGTCGGCCAGCTTGACGTCGAGGGCGGCGCGGCCGGCCGGGAAGGCGGTGGCAACCGAGGCGACCTTCACGGAGGAGCCCGCGACGGCCTCCTTGGCGGCGGCCACCATGTCGGGGTAGACGCAGACCGCGGCCGTGGCGGGGGTCGTACGGTCCGTCGGGTCGGGGTGGACCGCCTTTGCGCCGAGCGCCCGGACCTTGCCCGGGGTGTCCGCGCCTTCCAGGGTCGTCAGGTCGACCATCGAGATGGCCAGGTCGATGGCGTACGCCTTGGCGGTCGTCTTGATGGAACGGGTGCCGAGCGAGGCCGCGCGCGCCTCCAGGCCGACCGCGTCGACGCCGGGCAGCCCGTGGAGGAAGCGGCGCAGCGTGCTGTCGGAGGCCGCCACGTCCGTGAACGTGTGTGCAGTGGTGGGCATGGTCACCAGCCGAGCATATCTACGCGCGTAGCGGCTGTACAGCCCCAGGTGCTCATCATTGGGTGAGGGGGTGCGGATGAGCGCGGGCGGGGTTGCGGGCGGGTTGGGGGCGGCGGCTCTACGGCTGAGCGGGGGGCTATGGATGAGGCGTGGGCCGGGCTGCGGAGGGGCGCGGGGCCGCGGCCGAGTGCCGGCGGGGTTGCGGGCGAGTGCGGGGCCACGGCTGAGCGCCGGCGGGGCTGCGGATGGGCGCCGGGGCACCGCCCACGAGCGGTTCCCCGCGGGTCGTGCAGAATCGGGAGCATGACGACCCCGGACCATCAGTCGCCCGCGCCCGAGCCCTCGAAACCCGTGTACAAGGACCGGGTCTACCGCTCGCCCGCCGCCATCGCGGCAGGTGTGCTGCTGCTCGCCATCGTGGGCTGGCTCGGCATCGACGCGGTGATCGCGGGCGAGGGCCGTACGCCCTGGCTGTCGCTCGCCCTGATGTTGCTCGTGGTGCCGTTGGTCGTCGCCTTCACCCTGCGGCCCGCCGTGTTCGCGAACGACGACCGGCTGCGCGTACGCAACCCCTTCCGTGTGATCGTGCTGCCCTGGGCCACCGTCGTCTCGCTGCGCTCCGGCTACTCCAACGAGGTCATCGACGAGTCCGGTACCAAGTACCAGCTCTGGGCCGTCCCCGTCTCCCTCCGCGACCGCAAGCGCGCCGCCCGCCGCCAGACCCGCGCCCAGGCCACGTCCGACACCGGCGGGCGAACCGGCCTCGACACCGGGCCCATGCGGGCCTCGGCCGACCAGACCATGCATGACCTGCGCGAACTGTGCGAGGCCCGGGCGAAGGCGCCGGGGGCGCAGGGGGAGACGAGCGTGCGGTGGGCGTACGAGGTGATGGGGCCCGTGGTGGCGGGGGCTGTGGTGTTGGCGATTCTGATCGTGGTGGGGTGACGGCCGCTCTGGCGCGGGGATACGGCCTTGGTACTGGTGAGGGTGCGTATTCAACTGTCACGTGTTGCCGATGATCCTTAGCTTGGTAGTGACTTTCCGTAATTCCCCTGCTCGGCGAGGTGAACACCCGGCCCGTGGGACGCAGGGCCAGGGCGAACGCGTCGGCCGCCTCCAAGCGCGGTTCGTCCAGCGGGCTGATCGCCTCCGCTCGGGAGCTGGGGCAAGGAACTCCACCTCATCGAGCATGCGGGAGAACTTCGGCCATCTGCTGGGTGAGAACGCGCGGAGGGTCCCGCAGAATGCAGGACCCTCCATCCCGGTGTGCCGGGTGATGCCTCAGCTCTTCCGGGAAATGTATCCCTTGTGTCCGTGATGGGCGGCGAGAACGTGGGTTCAGGGACGTCCGAGGGCTCGGAAGGTCCAGTCGGCCTCGCGCCAGGTGTCGGCGTTGAGGGTGCCGCGGCCGTCGATGACCTTGGGGGTGGCAGCGCGGGCGGCGAGGTTGTGAGGATCGACGTGCGAGTACTGCGGCCACTCGGTCAGGTGCAGCAGGAGGTCGGTGTCCTGGACGGCGGCGATCGGGTCGTCGATGTAGTCGAGTTCGGGGTGCGTCTTGCGGGCATTGTCGAGGGCCTGGGGATCGGTCACGGTGACCGTGGCGCCGAGCTCGTGGAGTTTCTGGGCAACGGCGAGGGCGGGTGAGTCGCGGATGTCGTCGGTGTTCGGTTTGAAGGCGGCGCCCCAGATGGTGATCCGCTTGCCCATGAGGGTGCCGTCGCACTGTTCGCGGGCGAGGTCGACCATGCGCTCGCGGCGCCGGTTGTTGATGGCGTCGACCTCGCGGAGGATTGCCAGGGCTTGGTCGACGCCGAGCTCGTCGGCGCGGGCCATGAAGCCGCGGATGTCCTTGGGCAGGCAGCCGCCGCCGAAGCCGAGGCCGGGCCGCATGCCGCGCCGTCCGATGCGGATGTCGTGGCCGAGGACGTCGGCGAGCTGGCTGACGTCGGCGCCGGAGGCTTCGCAGACCTCGGCCATCGCGTTGATAAAGGAGATCTTCGTGGCGAGGAATGCGTTCGCGGACCCCTTGGCGAGTTCGGCGGTGGCCCAGTCCGTGACGATCGTCGGCGTCCCCGCCTCGATGATCTTCTCGAAGCACTGCCGCAGCACGGTTTCGGCCCAGGAGCACTCCGTGTCGAAGCCGAGGACGAGCCGGTCGGGGCGGAGGGTGTCCTCGACGGCGAACGACTCGCGCAGGAACTCCGGGTTCCAGGCAACCTCGACTGCGTCCCCGGCAGGCGCGAACTCGTGCAGTAGAGCGCGGACGCGGGGTGCGGTGCCGACGGGGACGGTCGACTTCACCGTGACCACCGCCGGGCCCTTGAGGCGGGGTGCGAGCTGACGGACGGCGGAGAACAGGTAGGTCAGATCGTAGGCGTGCTCGTCAGGCTGCTGCGGGGTGCCGACGCCGATGAAGTGCAGGTCGCCGAAGGCGGCGGCCTCCGCGTAGGAGGCGGTGAACCTCAGGCGCCCGCTCTTGGTGTGGCGGGCGAGCATCTCGTCGAGGTCGCGTTCGAAGAACGGGGCTTTGCCGGAGTTGAGGACGGCGACCTTGTCCATGTCGGAGTCCATGCCGAGGACCTCGTGGCCGAGTTCGGCCATGCAGGCCGCGTGGGTGGCGCCGAGGTAGCCACAGCCGATGACGGTGAGCTTCATGAGCGGGGTGTCCCTTCAGAGGGTGGGGCCGTCGCCAGGCGGCCCCACCCTCCCCTGTCCGCAAGGGCGGGGTGTTCAGGCGGGCCGGGCGGCCAGATAGCGGTTGATCCCGTCGCGGATGTAGGGCGGGATCGTGATTTCGAGGTGTTCGGGGGCGAAGAACTGGAGCTTGACGCCCTCGGCCAGCGGCAGAGAGGTCTCGTCGCCGTCCCAGGAGGCGGCGAAGAACGTGATCAGCTGGCCGGAGCCGTGCTCATCACGGATCTCGAAGAGCTCGGTCAGATCGTCGACGCTCAGGCCGGCTTCTTCGTCGAGCTCACGGACGATCGCCTCGCGGGGCTCCTCGCCCGGGTCGCAGCCGCCGCCCAGAACGCTCCAGTGATCCGGCCAGGCGATGCCGGGAAGATCATCGCGCAGGTGGAGGAGGAGTTCACCGCGGTGGTTGGTGATGATCGCGACCGCTCCGCGGGCGGTGGCCGGGGCTTCGACGGTGGTGTCCGGGTGCATCCGGACACCGTAGTGAGACAGTTGAGGATCACGCGGCAGCCCTCACCGTCTGGTCGCAGAACCAGGCGGCAGCCATGAGGGACTGCATCCGGGTGCGGTCGAACCGGCCGCCCGGCTTGAGCCCGCCCTCCAGCAGCGGCCGAAGGAAGGCCGGGGCCTCGGTGAGGGCGGTGTGGATCTGGGCGTCCGCCCAGGCCGCGAGCTTCCCGTTCAGCCAGGCGGGGACCGGGCTGGCGAAACCGAGCTTGTCCCGGTTGCCCCAGACCTCCCGGGGCAGGCCCAGGGCCTTCGCCGCGTCCCGCAGGATCCGCTTGCCCTCGGCCGGGTGACAGATTTTGTGCTCCGCGGGCAGCCGGTAGGACATCTCGACCAACTCCCGGGCCAGGTAGGGGGACCGGCGTTCCAGCGCGTAGGCGGAGGCGAGCTTGTCGCTGGTCATCACCAGCGGCCGCCAGGACGTCGCCAGGTCGGCGAGGGTCAGACTGCGGGCCAGGTCCCCGCCAGCCTTTTCCATCGCTCCCGCGATGAGGTCGCGGATGCGCCTGTCGGGGTCGGGGCCGCGCAGGACGAGCCGGGTGACCGCGTCCCCCGGGTCGACGTCCTGGCCAGCGGGGTGCGTCAGCTTGGCGGCCAGCGGCCGGTAGGCGTCCATTCCCGCAGCCAGGACGGCGTCCGGGCCGAAGAGGACCAGGGAGTGACGGACGTAGCCCATCAGTAACTCGTCCGGCCCCAGCCCGCCGACCACGACCCGCAGACCCATCTCGGCGATCTTCCGATAGGCCATGTACTCGGAGAACGTGGACGCGTTGCCCATTGGGTAGTCCAGGGCAGACATCATGTGCGGCAGCACCTTGCTGAAGTCGATGTGGTCCGGCTCGACCACCACCAGTTCGGCGCCGATATCCGCCGCGATCCGGGTCGCGATCACGGATTCGTCGAGCCGGTCCTGGCCGAGGTAGCGGACGGTGACGCAAACCGGCGGCCGCAGCAGGTAGGCCAGCACCGAGGAGTCCAGCCCGTCGGACAGCAGCAGCGCGAAGTCGCAGGCTGGAGCCCGCAGCGGAACCTGCTCGGCCAGGATCACGGAGAACTTCGCCAGGGCCTCGCTGTAGGTGCCCTCGAAGGACTGTCGGCCGGTCAGGCTCCAGTAGGCGCGCTGGTCCAGGGAGCCCGTGGCGACGTCGAAGGACAGCAAGGTCGCCGGGGCCAGCAGCTGGATCCCCTGGAACGGGGTGTCGACGCCGACCGGCGTTTCGATCGCCAGGACCTCCGGCCGCAGCACGAGCGGTGCCGTGCCGTAGCCGGTCAGGGTGGTGACCTCAGAGGCGAACGCGAGTCGGCCGCCGTCCAGACGCCAGTAAAGCGGCTTCTCCCCCAGCCGGTCCCGCGCGAGGAACAGCTTGCCGACGCGCGGGTCATAGACGGCCAGAGCGAACATGCCGTCCAGCCCGTCCAGGCACGAGGGGCCGATCTTGGCCCAGGCCCGCAGCAGGAAGTGCGCGTCCGACTCGCGGGCGCTGAGCGGGATGCCCCAAGCGGAAGCCTGCTGGCGGTAGTTGTAGATCTCGCCGTTGAACGCCAGTAGCGCCCCGGACTCGTGGTCGAGGTAAGGGCCGGGCATCGCCTGTGGGTCGACGATCAGCAGCGTGTTCATGGCCAGCACCGCCCGCCCGTCGTCGGCGGCGGCGTGCATGGTGCCGTCCGGGCCGCGGTGGGCCTGCGAGGCGCCCATGGCGCCGACCGTGCGCTCGTGCCGGACGGCGTCGGCTCCGGCCAGTCCTGCGATTCCGCACATATCTGGTTCACCCCCGAGTCAGGTGGTGCCTTGGCGACGGCCGCCGCCGGAAGGAGATCCATTCCGGTTCCGGCGGCGGCCTGGGCTCTCATCACAGCCGCCCAGCGGATGGGCGGGGAGGGCTCGCAGGGGGGCTCACAACTCGCAGACGAGGTTCACCGCGAGCCCGGAAGGCAATACCCTCGGTGACCCAACACGTGGAACGCGTACGACTCTTCGCCGCAGGCGAGTACAGACTTACGTGCTCAACTGCCTGTTCGAGTCGGCCGCGATCCCGGAGACCGGCAAGGGAGAGGTCGTGGCATCGACCACCCGCCGGACCCGTCCGCCCAACACGGACCTGGCCCGGCTCATCGAAGCCTGCGGCGCGAGCCACAAGTCCCTGGCTCTGCGCGTCAACCAGCTCGCCCATGCTGCCGGGATGGAGACGGACTATTCACATACTTCGGTGGCGAACTGGTGCCGCCGCGGGATGACGCCGAAATGGCCGGTCCCGAAGCTGTTGTCGCAGGCCATCGGCGAGAGGCTCGGGCGGCCCGTCAACCTGGGCGAGATCGGTATGGGTGAGGCGGAGACAATCGATGCGGATGTGGGGTTGGATTTCCCGCGAGACCCCGCCGACGCCGTCCGCGTCGCCACTTCGTTCTGGAGCTCCGTGAACCGCCGCGACTTCCTGGCCGGATCCGGCTTCGCCGCCTCCGCCTACACCACCCCCGTCACCAGATGGCTCGTCACCCCCGCCGACGAGACCGCCGACCATAGCGGCGGCCAGCAAGTCGGCCGGGCCGACCTCGATGAACTGCGCGAGGCCGCCGACGACGCTCGCCGCTGGGACTCCAAATACGGCGGTGGGAACTGGAAGGCCAACTCCGTCACCGACTGCCTCGACCACCGAGCGGGCCCGCTGCTGCAAGGCAGCTTCTCCGACGAGGTCGGCCGCGAACTCTTCTCCGTGACCGCCGAGTTGTCCCGGCTCGCCGGGTGGACAGCCTTCGACGTCGGCGAGCACGATGCCGCCCAGCGGCACTTCATCCAGGCCCTCCGTCTCGCCCGTGCGGGCGGCGACGTGCAGCTTGGCTGCTATGTGCTGACCACCATGGCCATGCAGACGCTGATGCGGGGCTTTGCCTCCGAGGCCGTCGACATGGCCCAGGGCGCCTTCGAGCGGGCCAAGGGCCAGGCCGTGCCCCGCGTGCTGGCGTTCACCAAGCTCATCGAGGCCCGTGCTCACGCCCGTGAGAACGATCCCAGAGCCGCCTCCAGGGCCCTGAAAGCCTCCGAGGGCCTTCTGGGCCAGGCGAAGGACGACAGTGGCGACGAGCCTGCCTGGATCGACTTCTATCACCATGCCCGCCTCTCTGCGGACGCCGCCGAGGTCTTCCGCGACCTGAAGAACCCCAAGGCCGCCCTGGCCTGGAACAAGCAGGCCGCCGCGATGCCGCCGGGCGTGTTCACTCGCTCCGTCGGCATGCGGCTCGCCATCGTCGGGACCGCCCACCTCCAGGCCCGCGACCTCGACCACGGCCTCGAACTGGGCAACAGGTCCGTCGACATCCTCGCCCGCGTCCAGTCGAGCCGGGCCAAGGACTACGTCCGCGAGTTCAACGCGGCCCTGGCCCCCTGGCGGCGTGAACCTGCCGTTCGCGAGTTCGTCCAACGGACGCGGAAGGAACTCGGCGTCGCTGCGTGACCCCGGAGCCCGGGACGGCCCGGTGGGCCGGAACCGTTCAGGCGGTCGGTGGGCGGAGCGGGATGACGTTGTCGAGGATCGGGCCGGGTTCGGGTGACACGCCCTTCTCGGCCCGGCCTGCTGGAGGCCAACCTCGCCGACGTGCTGATGCGGCTAGGTGACACTGGCCCGGCCCAGGAGTACGCGGCCGAGGCGGTCGCCACACAAGACCCACGAGCGGGGCCGTGTCCACCGCCTCGTCACCCTCACTGACATCCAACTGCGGGCCGGGGAAGCCGGGCAGGCGGCGGCCACCGCGTACACCCTGTGGATTCCGCGGTAGCGCGCACCGTGTGCTGGGGTGGCCTCGTATCCGACGAGAGGTAGAAGCGTGTCCGTGTGGCGGAATCTCGGCGAGCGTACCGTGTACGAGAACCGGTGGGTGAAGGTCGCGATGGCGGATGTCGAGCTGCCCGACGGCCGGCACCTGGACCACACCGTGATCCGACTGCGCCCGGTCGCGGTGGCCACCGTCGTCAACGAGGCAAACGAGGCACTCCTGCTGTGGCGGCACCGGTTCATCACCGATGCCTGGGGGTGGGAGTTGCCCTCGGGCGGTACGGGTGAGGGCGAGGATCCGGCTGAGGCTGCGGCAAGGGAGTTCGAGGAGGAGACAGGGTGGCGCCCGGGCCCGATGCGGCCGCTGCTGTCGGTCGATCCCATGCCGGGGATCTCGACGAGCCACCACCGCGTGTACTGGTCGGACCAGGCCGAGCATGTTGGTGAACCCCGCGACGGGTTCGAGTCCGAGCGCCGCGAGTGGGTGCCGCTGGAGAAGGTGCCCGAGCTAGTGGCACGCGGCGAGATCCGCTCGGCGAATGCCGTTGCGGCGTTGCTGATGCTGCACCACCTGCGGCGGAGCTGAGCACCGCACTCGCATGAGTGGTGGGTGCGGGAACTGGATGACTGCCTCTGCCGCTGGTCGACGATGGTCAGTGCTCGTGCTCGTTGAAGTCCGGGACCTGTCCCGGCAGTTCACGGAGGCTCTCGGCCCTGAAGGTCGGGAGCTTCGCCGCTTCCTCATAGCCAGATCTGCTGCCTCTCGATCGGCTCGGCGAGCCAGCAACCAGCAGCACTCTGCCTGGAGTCAGCGTCGTGGCAATGTACGGTCAAGCCGCAGACGTGTGCGGCAGGAGGGGAGCAGCGTGCGCAACCGGTTACGCGGAGCCGTCCCGGTGTCGGCTGTGGTCCTGCTCGGGCTGGCCGTGTGGCCCTCAGTCGAGGCGCTGAAGAGCAACGAGCCCGGCGTCACGGTCCACAACGACCCGCCGGAGGAGAGGGCCGAGTTCCGTGAGGCGCTGCGGTATCGGGAGGAGACCGGTAAGTGGCCGTGCCCCGAGAGTGGGCGCCCGCCGCAGCAGGAGCAGGAGCAGGTACAGGTGCAGGAAGGCGTGTCGGATCTGGTGTACCGCGCCGGACCGGACGACTACGACTGCCCGGCGCAGGACGGCCAGCGGTAGGCAGGGTCCGGCTTCCGTGGCCGGGCCCTGCCTCCGATTGGTCAGCTGGGGCGGTCATGCTGCGCAATGCGTCGGACGTGGGTGTTCGTCTGCTGCCCGAAGGCGACGGTTTCGCGCGGCTCAGATACCCGCCGCTTGCGCAAGGTCGCGCTTGATCGTTGCCAGCAGTTCCGTCGCCTTCGCGCGAGCCCCGGGAAGGTCGCCGTGCGTGGCCACGGGGACCACGACCTCCAGGTAGCACTTGAGCTTGGGCTCCGTGCCGCTGGGGCGGACGATCACGCGGGCGCCGTCCAGGGTGTAGCGGAGGCCGTCCGTGGGCGGGAGCGTGGCTGTGCCCTGGGTGAGGTCCTCGGCCTTGGTGATCGTGAGGCCGGCCAGGTGGGTCGGGGGCTGTTCGCGCAGGCGGTGCATGGCGGTCGTGATGAGGGAGAGGTCCTGGACGCGGACCGAGAGCTGGTCCGTGGCGTGCAGGCCGTGTTCCAGCGCGATGTCGTCGAGGAGGTCGAGGAGGGTGCGGTTCTCGGCCTTCAGCTGTGACGCCAGCTCCGTGATCAGGAGCGCCGCCGTGATGCCGTCCTTGTCGCGTACGCCCTCGGGGTCCACGCAGTAGCCGAGGGCCTCTTCGTAGCCGTAGCGCAGGCCCTCGACGCGGGCGATCCACTTGAAGCCGGTGAGGGTCTCCTCGTAGGGGAGGTTCGCCTTCTCGGCGATACGGCCGAGGAGGGAGGAGGAGACGATGGATTCCGCGAAGGTGCCGGTCGCTCCGCGGTGGACCAGGTGGGTGGCGAGGAGGGCGCCGACCTCGTCGCCGCGGAGCATGCGCCAGGTGCCGTTGTCCTTGACCGCCACGGCGCAGCGGTCGGCGTCCGGGTCGTTGGCGATGATCAGGTCGGGGGTCGTTTCGCGGGCCTTCGCGTAGGCGAGGTCCATGGCTCCCGGCTCTTCCGGGTTGGGGAAGGCCACGGTCGGGAAGTCCGGGTCGGGGTCCGCCTGTTCGGTGACCAGGGCCGGTTCCGGGAAGCCGGCGCGGGCGAAGGCGGCGAGGAGGGTGTCCTTGCCGACGCCGTGCATCGCCGTGTAGACGGTGCGGGCGGTTCGGGGGGAGCCGGGCGACAGGACGGCGTCCGTGCGGGCCAGGTAGGCGTTGAGGACGCTGTCGTCGAGGGTTTCCCAGCCGGTGGTGGGGCGGGGGACGTCGTCGAAGGTGCGTACGGCGTCGATCTCGGCGGCGATCTCGGTGTCCGCCGGGGGCACGATCTGGGAGCCGTCGCCGAGGTAGACCTTGTAGCCGTTGTCACGGGGCGGGTTGTGGCTGGCCGTGACCTCCACGCCTGCCGCGGCGCCGAGGTGCCTTATGGCGTAGGCCAGGACGGGGGTGGGGAGGGGGCGGGGGAGGACGGCCGCGCGCAGGCCCGCGCCGACCATGACCGCGGCGGTGTCCAGGGCGAAGTCCGTGGACTTGTGACGGGCGTCGTAGCCGATGACGACGAGGCCGTCGGTCTGGCCCTTCTTCTTCAGGTACGCGGCGAGGCCGGCGGCGGCGCGGATGACCACCGAGCGGTTCATGCGCATCGGGCCGGCGCCGAGTTCGCCCCGCAGGCCCGCGGTGCCGAACTGGAGGGTGCCGCTGAAGCGCGCGGCGAGCTCTGTGACGTCCTCGGCGTCGATGAGCTTGGCGAGTTCCTCACGGGTTTCCGCGTCGGGGTCCTCGGCCAGCCACGCCTTGGCCCGTGCGATGAGTTCGTCCTGCACGTCGGGTCAACCTCTCTGTGTGTGTCGGGCGGGTGCCGCTGGGGGCGGGTGCGGTTTGCGCTCGGCGCCTGGGGTTTGTGTGGCGGTGGTCGTGGGGCGGCTTTCCGCCGGTGGTCGGCGCCTGCGGTTCGGTGTGGGTCGGGGGCGCGCCGGGGGCCTCCGTCCTCGGTCTGACGCGACTTGGGTGGGGTTTCAAGGGGCGGCTTTTGTCGTCGCGACATCCGCTGCGGGCGGACACCCCCGACCCACCCCCTTCCGTACGTACGCGGCTGCCGGGCTGCCGGGCTGCCGGGCTGTCGGGCGTGGCGGGCAGGCCCGGGCTTGTCAGCCCAGCGTAAGCATCGCGCGACCGTCCGGCCCTGGTCCGCAACGCCTCAACGGGGTCTAGGAGGCGGAGGCCCTGATGATCAGGCGTCACCGGGAGCAGGCAGGCATGGGTGGCCCGGCGGAACCTAGAGGCGGTTCAGGACCTCGGTCAGGAGGGCGCCCATGCGGGTGGCGGAGTCGCGGCCGGCCTGGAGGACCTCCTCGTGGTTGAGGGGCTCGCCGGTCATGCCGGCGGCGAGGTTGGTGACGAGGGAGATGCCCAGCACCTCCGCGCCGGCCTCGCGGGCGGCGATGGCTTCGAGGACCGTCGACATGCCGACCAGGTCCGCCCCGATGACGCGGGCCATGCGGATCTCGGCCGGGGTCTCGTAGTGGGGGCCGGTGAACTGGGCGTAGACGCCCTCCTGGAGGGTGGGGTCGACCTCCTTGCAGAGGGCCCGGAGCCGGGGGGAGTAGAGGTCCGTGAGGTCCACGAAGTTCGCGCCGACGATGGGGGACGTCGCGGTGAGGTTGATGTGGTCGCTGATCAGGACGGGCTGGCCGGGGCGCATGTCCTCGCGGAGGCCGCCGCAGCCGTTGGTCAGGACGATGGTCTTGCTGCCCGCGGCCACGGCGGTGCGGACACCGTGCGCGACGGCGGCCACGCCGCGGCCCTCGTAGTAGTGCGTGCGGCCCAGGAAGACGAGCGCGCGCTTGTCACCGATGCGGTACGAGCGGATCTTGCCGCCGTGCCCCTCGACCGCCGGCGGCGGGAAACCGGGCAGCTCGGTGACCTGGAACTCGGCCTCGGGGTCGCCGAGGGCGTCGACGGCCGGAGCCCAGCCGGAGCCCATCACGAGGGCGACGTCGTGGGTCTCGGCGCCCGTGAGTTCCCGCAGGCGCGCGGCGGCGGCGTCGGCGGCGGCGTGGGGGTCGCCCTGGATGTCGTCCGGAAGAAGAGATGCGTTCACGCGACTGAGGGTAGCCGGTCCTGGCCTACGCGCGTAGATGGGTTTGGTCACGGCATTGTGATCGTTGCCTTGTCGTTTTCCGACGGACAGGGGGCGCGACGATGCCGGTGGCGATCAGTCCACTTCGGTGATGAGGACGTCCTTGTCGTCGAAGACCTCGACGATGAAGATCAGCAGGCGGCCCCGGCTGATCGTGTATTCCACGAGGATGTTCTGGGTGATCCGAATCGTGCGGTCGTCCCCGGTGGAGCCTATGGGACGTGAGACCGGGAGGAAGGGGTCGCGGGCGAGCATGGCCATGCCCTTGTCGAACGCGGTGCGCAACGGATCGTCGAGACGGTCGCGGGCCGCGGCGGCCTGCACCGTGTAATAGACGTCGTACGTAGAAATGGGGGCCATTCGCTCTTCTCGCTCTTCCAATCGTGCGGCGATCCCCTCAAGTCTAGGGCCGGGTGTCGTCAGCACGGCCTCTTCCGCAGCTCCATCACGTAATCGTGTGGCGCCCCCGCCGAGTCGGCGGCGTCGGCGATCTCGCCGAGGTAGCGGGCCGAGGGCAGGCCGCCCTCGTAGGCGTTCAGGACGTACACCCAGGCCGATTCCTCACCCTCAAGGGTGTGTACGCGAACGCGCATCCGGCGGTAGATGTCGAGGGCCACGCCCTCCCAGCGGTCCATGGCGTCCTCGTCCATGGGGGCGATCTCGTACAGCGCGACGAAGACCTGTGAACCCGGGGCCTCGACGATGGTCGCGAGGGCGCCCTCCCAGCCCATGTGCTCGCCGCCGAAGGTCAGCCGCCACCCGTTCAGCCAGCCGGTGGCGCGCAGCGGCGAGTGAGGGGCGCGGCGGGACATCAGCCGCGCGTCGAGATTGCCGGCGTACGCGGCGTAGAGCGACATGGGGAGAGAGTACGGCAGGCGGCACGCGCGTCACTCCGGTAACGGCGGGGCCACGGCCGGGCCCCCGGGGCGGGCGTACCCGGGCGCGTGCGGGACAATGGGGTACGTGACTCGGATCGTGATCATCGGTGGCGGACCCGGCGGATACGAAGCGGCGCTGGTGGCGGCGCAACTCGGCGCGGAGGTGACCGTCGTCGACTGCGACGGTCTGGGCGGGGCGTCGGTGCTGACCGACTGCGTGCCGTCGAAGACTCTGATTGCCACGGCCGAGGTGATGACCACCTTCGACTCCTCGTACGAGGAGCTGGGGATCATCGTCGCCGACGACACCCCTCACATCGACACTCCCGCGCGGGTGGTGGGCGTCGATCTCGGCAAGGTCAACCGGCGTGTGAAGCGGCTCGCCCTTGCCCAGTCGCACGACATCACGGCTTCTGTGACGCGTGCCGGTGCGCGGGTCATGCGGGGGCGCGGGCGGCTCGACGGGCAGCAGGGGCTGGACGGGTCACGGAAGGTCGTCGTGCGGGCGGCCGATGGGAGTGAGGAGACCCTCGTCGCCGACGCTGTCCTCATCGCGACGGGTGGGCATCCTCGCGAGCTGCCCGACGCCCAGCCCGACGGGGAGCGGATTCTCAACTGGACCCAGGTGTACGACCTCGATGAACTGCCCGAAGAGCTGATCGTCGTCGGGTCCGGTGTCACCGGTGCCGAGTTCGCCGGTGCCTATCAGGCGCTCGGGTCGCGGGTCACGCTCGTGTCCAGCCGGGACCGGGTGCTGCCGGGCGAGGACCCGGACGCCGCCGGCGTGCTGGAGGACGTTTTCCGGCGGCGCGGCATGAACGTCATGGCCC
Organism: Streptomyces sp. NPDC002845; assembly: GCF_053591955.1. NCBI lineage: Bacteria > Bacillati > Actinomycetota > Actinomycetes > Kitasatosporales > Streptomycetaceae > Streptomyces > Streptomyces sp. NPDC002845. Next base: position 285,059 of record NZ_JBSFUU010000001.1, read on the forward strand.
GGTCGCGGGCCCAGTCCGCCAAGCGCGTCGGTGACCGGGTCGAGGTCACGCTCTCCGACGGACGGGTCATCAGCGGTACGCACTGTCTGATGGCCGTCGGCGCCATTCCCAACACCGAGGGCATGGGGCTGGAGGAGGCCGGGGTCAAGCTCAAGGAGTCCGGGCACATCTGGACCGACAAGGTGTCCAGGACCTCGGCTCCGGGCGTGTACGCCGCCGGTGACGTGACGGGCGTGTTCGCGCTCGCCTCCGTGGCCGCCATGCAGGGGCGTATCGCCATGTATCACTTCCTCGGCGATGCCGTGACTCCGCTGAACCTGAAGACCGTGTCGTCGAACGTCTTCACCGACCCCGAGATCGCCACCGTCGGCTACAGCCAGGCCGACGTGGACGGCGGGGCCATCGACGCCCGGGTCGTGAAGCTGCCGCTGCTGCGCAACCCGCGCGCGAAGATGCAGGGCATCCGGGACGGGTTCGTGAAGATCTTCTGCCGGCCCGGCACGGGGATCGTCGTGGGCGGTGTCGTCGTGGCGCCGCGTGCCTCGGAACTCATCCACCCCATCTCGATCGCGGTCGACAACAACCTGACCGTCGAACAGATCGCGAACGCCTTCACCGTGTACCCGTCCCTTTCGGGCTCGATCGCCGAGGTGGCGCGGCAGTTGCACACACGGAAGTCCGGCGGCGAGTTCTGATCCGCCGTTGATCGGTTCCGGCCGACTCCCCGCTGTTCACGGGGAGTTGTCGGGTGTGCGTACGGCCTGGGCGGCGCGAGGAGGTCCGTATACCACTTCGGAACCCTCTGTGCGAACAACTTCTGCTATTCGGCGCAAACTGCTGAAAGCAGACGGTCGTCCGGGTTACTGTCAGTTTCGTGTTCGCTGCTGAACGTCGTCAATTGATCCTCGAAATGGTGCGAGCGAACGGGGCCGTGTCGCTCCGTGAGCTCGCCCGCGTCGTCCAGACCTCCGAAGTGACCGTACGGCGGGACGTGCGCGCGCTGGAGGCAGAAGGACTCCTCGACCGCCGACACGGCGGTGCGGTACTGCCGGGCGGGTTCACGCGGGAGTCCGGCTTTCCGCAGAAGTCTCATCTCGCGACCGCCGAGAAGACGGCCATCGCCGACCTCGCCGCGAGCTTCGTCGAAGAGGGCGAGGCCATCGTGGTCGGGGCGGGTACCACCACGCAGGAGCTGGCTCGCCGGCTCGCGCGGGTGCCCGGGCTGACCGTCGTCACCAACTCCCTGTTGGTGGCCCAGGCGTTGGCCCACGCCAACCGGGTGGAAGTGGTGATGACCGGCGGTACGCTCCGCGGTTCGAACTACGCCCTCGTCGGGAGTGGCGCAGAGCAGTCCCTCCAGGGGCTCAGGGTCTCCCGGGCCTTCCTCTCCGGGAGCGGGCTGACCGCCGAGCGCGGGCTGTCCACGTCCAACATGCTGTCCGCGTCCGTCGACCGGGCGCTCGTCCAGGCGGCGGCCGAGGTCGTCGTCCTCGCCGATCACACCAAGCTCGGGTCGGACACCATGTTCCAGACCGTGCCGACCGATGTGATCACCCGGCTGGTGACCGATGAGCCGTCCGCCCACGACGACCGTGCGGTGACTGAGCTTCAGGCCCTGGCGGACCAGGGGGTTCAGATCGCGGTCGCGGGGGCGTCCGGCGGTGCGGGAAGTGATCCTGTCCCGGCGCGCCAGCAGCGCCGGGACGTCCCGCTGCCGAGCCCGCGCCGGGGGCAGGTGCCGCCCGGTGGGCCGCAGTTGCGCACGGCCCAGCTGCTGGGGGACCAGCCGCCGGGGACGGAGCGGGCGAGGGTGGCGGACATCCGCCGTCGCTGACCGGGGCGGCGGGGCGGCTGGGCGGCCGGTTACGGCTTCAGGCCTCTGACCGTCAGGGCCAGGAGGCGGTCGGCCAGGTCCGGGGTGTCGGGGGTTTCCTCCGCCGCCAGGGCGATCGCGTTGGTGAGCTGGAGCAGGTCGCCGATGGAGACGTCCGGGCGTACGGTGCCCGCCTCCTGAGCGCGGGTCAGCAGGGCGCTGCCCGCCCGGCGGAGGGGGTCGCTGCATCGGGCCAGAGGCGAACCGGTGTCGTACGACGCGGAGTCGGCGTACGACACGGACATCAGCGCCCGCGCCAGCCCGCGGTACTCGCTCGCGTGCGTGATGATCTCGCGCAGCCAGGTGACGAGCGCGGTGCACGGCTGCGGGTCGTCCAGCAGTTCGCGGGAGCGGGCCAGGAGATCGGCCGCCGCCTCCTCGAAGACCGCGCTCACCAGGGCCTGGCGGTGGGGGAAGTGGCGGTAGAGGGTACCGATGCCCACGCCGGCGCGCTTCGCCACGTCCTCCAGGGACGCGTCCGTGCCGTGCGCGGCGAAGGCGGCGCGGGCCGCTACGAGCAGCCGCTCGTGGTTGCGCCGCGCGTCGGCCCGCATCGGGCGGGGAGGCGTTGTTGTCACGGACCCATTCTCGCCGCTCGGGGCAGAGCGTGTCGCATGGTCCGACGGTCACTCCGGCGGTCTTGGCGGTCCGACGGTCACTCCGGCGGTACGACGGTGATGATGACGTTGCCGGTCTTCCGGCCGGTCTCGACGTACCGGTAGGCGTCGACGATCTCGTCCAGCGGGTACCGCCGGTCGATGACCGGCCTGAACTTCCCGGACTCGATCAGCTCCCGGAGGTGCAGCACCATCTCCTGGCCGTCCTGCGGGAAAGGGAACTTCACCTTCCTGCCTCGGAACAGCGGTGTGACGAGCGGCAGGAGCAGGTTCTGCGACCAGGGGCCGAGGTCCGAGGACAGGTACAGCCCGCCGGGTTTCAGCAGCCGTCTGCAGCGGCCGAACGTGCTCTTGCCGACCGCGTCGAACACCGCGTCGTAGCGCTGCTCGTCCCTCGTGAAGTCCCCGGCCGTGTAGTCGACGACCCGGTCGGCGCCCAGGCCCTTCACCAGCTCCAGGCGCTCCGTGTCGCACACCGCGGTCACGGTGGCGCCGACGCTCTTCAGGAGCTGCACCGCCGCCGAACCGATGGCACCGGTCGCGCCGTACACGAGGACGTCCTGCCCCGCCCGGACGCGCGCCGTCCTGAGGAACGCCAGCGCGTAGTGCGAGCCCTCGGTCCCGGGAGCCGCCTGTTCGAAGGTCACGCCCGCCGGGAGCGTCGCGATCGAGCCGCCCTGCGGAACCGACAGGTACTCGGCGTGGGTCCCGAACGCGCCCTCGTTGTACCCGAACACCCGGTCACCGACCGCGAACGAAGTGACCCCGCCGCCGACCGCCTCCACCACTCCCGCGAACTCGGTCCCCAGCACCGTCCGCCGAGGCCGGGCCAGCCCCGTGAACGTACGCACGAAGAAGGGCTTGGCCGCCCGGTAGGCGCAGTCCGTGCGGTTGACCGTCGTGGCGTGGACCCTGACAAGAACGTCCTCGTGCCCGACCGAGGGCCTGTCCACCTCGGCGATCCGGACCACGTCCGGCGGGCCGTAACTGGTGTGCACCGCGGCCTTCATGGGCGAACCACAGCCAGAAGCCGTGCGAACTCTGTCATCTCGGTCTCCGGGTCCACCACGGGCTGGATCACGAGCTCGTCGACCCCCGACTTCTCCAGCTCGTTGATCCGCTCGGTGAGCTCGTCCGCGGTGCCTACCAGGCCGAATCTGTCCACCAGGGAGGGCACGATGAGTTCGCGGTCCTCGGGGGACAGCCGGCCGAGGTAGTTGTGGTAGAGGGCTTGGTGAAGGCGGGGATCGGTGGGGGTGGTGCCGCGCAACCGGAGCAGACGGTCGACCGCGGCGGCCTCCTCCTGGGTGAGGGCCGCGCGGAAGGCCGGGTTCTCCGCGCCGAGGATCAGTGCGCTCAGCGCGATGTGCCCCACCGAGTCCTTGACGGGATCGCCGTAGCGGTCCTCGCCGTCGGCGAGGAGATGCAGTGAGGTCATGAGATACGAACGTGTCTTCTCGGCGCGGCCCGCGTCCTGCGCGGCGGTCCGCCGGGCCTGGCCGAGGGCGGACCAGGCCGCCGGGTCGTGCATGCCGAAGGAGATAAGTCCCGCACCGAGCCGACCGGCGATCGCGGACGCCTTCAGGCCGAACGCCGCGACGACGAACTCCACGGGATCCTCGGTGTTGACGTACGGACCGACGTGCAGGAAGCGCACCCTGCTGGACCGCGTGCCCTCTCGGTAGTCCGTCTCGCGGCCCGCGGTGAGGTCCTGCAGGGCGGCCGTGAACGACTCCAGCTCCGCCATCTTCGTGGGCCGCATGCCGAGCGTACGGCGTGCGGTGTTGCCGGTGCCGACCCCGCAGACGATACGGCCGGGGGCGAGGGCGTTGAGGCTGCTGACGCCCGCCGCCGCGGCGGGCGCGGAACGCAGGGCCGGTGAGGTGACACCGATGCCGAGTCTGATCCGGTGCGTTGCCTTGGCGCAGAGCGTGAGACCGATGAACGGATCGCCGTTGACCATCGGCGAGTCGTACACCCAGAAACTGTCGAAACCGAGTTCTTCCGCGCGGGCGGCGAACCGCTCCACACCCGGCCGTGCCGTCATGACGATGCCGGTCCGCATGGCCACTCTCCCCGTCTTCTCGTCGTCGAGTGAGGTGCTGAGCCGTCGTGCCGAACGGCCGGAGTCCGGAAAACCGGTACCGCGTGGCACAGCATGATGATTATGGTCTCGGCACTGGACTGGTGTCGTCGTGTTCGCACCATCCGCGCGGACGAGAGGGCAGGGCTGGGACGATGCTGAACGCCGTACTGCGGGGAGTGACCCTGGATTGCGCCGACCCGAAGGCACTGGCCCGCTTCTACGCGGAGCTGACGGGCATGCAGGTGTCCTACAGCGTCGACGAGTTCGTCGCCCTGACCGGCGCCCCCAACTGTGATCTGGGCTTCCAGCGGGTCGACGGCTACCGGGCCCCGCAGTGGCCGGGGCAGGACGTGCCCCAGCAGTTCCACCTCGACTTCCAGGTCGAGGACATCGGCGAGGCGGAGAAACTGGCACTGCGACTCGGCGCGGTGAGGCCGGACCACCAGCCCGGTGACGAGCGGTGGCGGGTGCTCCTGGATCCGGCGGGACACCCGTTCTGCCTGAGCCCCGGCTGACCGGGAACCGGGCGGAACCGAGCGCCCGGCGACGGGTTGCTCCAGGTCGCCGGGCGCTGGGGATGTCGTACGGCCGGAAAGCCGGCCCTTGTCTCAGTCCTTGATCTCGCAGATGGGGGCGCCGGAGGTGACGGAGGCGCCGACCTCGGCGGCCAGGCCCTTGACGGTGCCGGAGCGGTGCGCGTTGAGGGGCTGTTCCATCTTCATGGCCTCCAGGACGACGACGAGGTCGCCCTCCTTGACCTCCTGGCCCTCCTCGACGGCGATCTTCACGATGGTGCCCTGCATCGGGGAGGCGAGGGTGTCGCCGGAGGCGGCGGGGCCGGACTTCTTCGCCGCGCGGCGCTTGGGCTTGGCCCCGGCGGCCAGGCCGGTGCGGGCCAGCGACATGCCCAGCGAGGAGGGCAGGGAGACCTCCAGGCGCTTGCCGCCGACCTCGACGACGACCGTCTCCCGGCCAGGCTCGTCCTCGGTGTCCGGCTCGGCGGGGGCCGCGAACGGTGTGATCTCGTTGACGAACTCGGTCTCGATCCAGCGGGTGTGGACCGTGAACGGGTCCGAGGTGAACGCCGGGTCCTCGACGACCGCGCGGTGGAACGGGATGGCGGTGGCCATGCCCTCCACGGTGAACTCGGCCAGCGCGCGGGCGGCGCGCTGCAGTGCCTGCTCGCGGGTGGCGCCGGTGATGATCAGCTTGGCCAGCAGGGAGTCCCAGGCCGGGCCGATCACGCTGCCGGACTCCACGCCCGCGTCCAGGCGCACGCCGGGGCCGGACGGCGGGGTGAACGTGGTGACCGTGCCCGGGGCGGGCAGGAAGCCCCGGCCGGGGTCCTCGCCGTTGATGCGGAACTCGAAGGAGTGGCCGCGCAGCGGCGGGTCCTCGTAGCCGAGCTCTTCGCCGTCGGCGATGCGGAACATCTCGCGCACCAGGTCGATGCCGGTGACCTCCTCGGTGACCGGGTGCTCGACCTGGAGGCGGGTGTTGACCTCCAGGAAGGAGATCGTGCCGTCCAGGCCGACGAGGA